>JAKLLP010000271.1 GCA_023150055.1 Gammaproteobacteria bacterium
GGTGATCGAACTGGTGCGGCAGGCTCAGAGTTCAAAATCAAGGACTCAGGACGTGGCGAATCGCGCCGCCGCCTGGCTCACGGCCATCGCGCTCGGCGGCGGTGCCCTAACCCTGCTCTTCTGGATTGGAGCCCCCGGAAAAGACTTCGCATTCGCGCTGGAGCGCGCGGTAACAGTCATGGTAATCACATGTCCGCATGCACTTGGCCTCGCCGTACCGTTGGTGGTGGCAGTGTCCACTTCGCTCGCCGCCTCACAGGGCCTGCTGATTCGCGACCGCGCCGCATTCGAAAACGCGCGCAAGATCAACGCGATCGTCTTTGACAAGACGGGTACCCTGACGGAGGGGCGCTTCGGGGTCACCGATACCGTGACGTTCGCGCCGGAAATGGACCGCGAGACGCTGCTCCGTCTGGCCGCGGCCGTGGAGTCGCATTCCGAGCACCCTATCGCCCGGGGCATCGTAGCAGCCGCAGACCACACACCGCCGGTGTCGGACTTCAAGGCGATCCCCGGCAAGGGCGCGGTCGGTCGGGTCGATGAGCGGGAGATCCGCGTGGTGAGTCCCGGCTACCTGCGCGAAAATAACTTGGCGGTGCCCGATCCGGCTGCGGTGGACCGGCTCAGCGAACAGGGCAAAACAGTCGTATTCGTGCTGCGCGATGGCGTTCTCGTGGGCGCCATCGCGCTGGCGGACATCATCCGAACCCAATCGCGGCAGGCCATCGCACGCCTCAAGGCAATGGGTGTACGGTGCATGATGCTGACTGGGGACAACGCCCGCGTGGCCGGGTGGGTCGCTGCCCAGCTCGGTCTGGACGACTACTTTGCGGAGGTACTGCCTCACCAGAAAGCCGACCGAATCAAGGAAGTTCAGGCCCGCGGACTGATCGTTGCCATGACCGGCGACGGCGTCAACGACGCGCCGGCCCTTGCGCAGGCAGATGTCGGCATCGCCATTGGCACCGGCACCGACGTCGCGGTGGAAACCGCGGACATCATCCTGGTGCGTAGCAACCCGCTCGACGTGGCCACCATTCTCGGTCTGTCACGAGCGACGTATCGCAAGATGATCCAGAACCTGATCTGGGCCACCGGCTATAACAGCTTTGCGATCCCGTTGGCCGCCGGCGTGCTTTACGACACCGGCGTCGTTCTGTCCCCAGCCATAGGGGCTGCTTTCATGTCGCTGAGCACGGTGATCGTGGCGATCAACGCCCGGTTGCTTCGCATGGAGTAAGGGTGACGGATCAGCGGATCAGCGGCCCGACGCAGGCGGCAGCGCCTCAGGAGCAGTAGCGGCTACAAGCGTGGATATCAGGATCACCAGAAACATCACTGCCGCCTCCGCCCCGATGCCCCAGCGCATGCGCCGTGCCGCAGCGCCGTCGCCGGCGGCGAGACGCGGAGTCAGCCGAAGCTTGTGATAGGCAGCGATGCTCATAAGCACGGTGAACCACGTGGCTTTCATCAGCAACAACTGCCCATACCACGTTGCCATCAGTGCCGAAGGTGTACGCAGATGAACGAAAGTGGTCGTGACGCCGGCGACCACAAGCGTCGCCACCGCAGCTAGTGCGATGGTGGAGAATCGCTCGACGACTGTAGCCGCAACCTGTGGCGATTCACGCCCGAGGAGACGGTACAGCGGCCAGAGCGATCCGATCCAGTACGCTGCGCAACTGGCGTGCAGGAACATCAGCGGCATCAGCAGGATGCTCGGCTCACGGCTTACAGGATGCCCCGTCAGGACGCGGCTGCCCGCCAGCAGCACTGCCCCGCCGAGCAGCCAGCTCCGTCCAGCACGTGACGCGGCTGTCAGCAGGCACGCGAAACCCACTGCGGCAACCCCGAGGGTCGGTCCAAGCGCTGCTGGGCTCACCAAGACCGGCCCGTCGTATCCGGCGGTCAGCCAAAGGTACAACGACCCTGTAATAATGCCGACGAGGCTGGCCGATGCGAGCAAGCGACGCAGCGCGACTTCAAGTGGTGATGGAACCGGAATCAGCACGATGAACCAGGCTGTTCCGGCGGATACGAGGAGGAATGCAAGGTAAGCGGCACGGCCGAGCGCGAGGCGATCGACCGGCGGCGGCGTGGCCAGCATCTCGCCCCCGGTACCAGCCCCTGCGAGTCCGTCCATGGCATTGCCGGTCGTTACCAACAGAAAAATCAGTGGCAACGCTGCCATAGCAGTAGTCGCCACGAGGGAAAGCCGGCCGCGCCCGGAGAACGTATCGAGAAGTCGTATCGTTGGTCTCATGGACAGTTGCATGGTGCTGGCTGCGTCATTGAACATAGCAGGTCGAGAAGGGAAATCATGAGTTTGAAAGACATCACGCGCGCACTACCGGCGGCGATCTATCTGCTTGCCCTGGGCAGCATTGGGTTCGCGCGCGCCGTAAGGGCCTTTACCTTATCCGAGACTCTGGCGATCGCGTCGTTTCTGTGCGGATTGGGTTTCTATTTCTTGCGGCGTCGGACCAGCCCCGGCGTGCCGCTGACGTGGCCAGAGCGACTGATCATCACAGCCTCCGTCATCGGATTGGCCAGGTTGCCGGTGAAAGCGGGTTTCATGGCGCTCGGCATAGGCGAAGCCTCGCACGACATGGCCGGCCATGAGGAAATGCCCGGCAATTCGCTGCTGCTGCACGTTCACCACTTATTCTACAACGTTGGATTCGTGGTCCTCCTTGTATCTGCAATCGTTTGGTTCACTCGGCGCCAGCCCGGGCATGTAAAGCCCGGTATCTCAGGCTGAGTGCCTTCGGCGCGCGTTGTCGTTTGCTGGCCGACTGATCACCCCCGAAATACGGCAATGCCCGCCAGCGAGCGAAACGGCGCCGTGAAGCCTGTGTCCATCTGCTGCACGATGCGGCTCTCCTGCAGATCGATGCGGGCTGCGACCCCCGTCCAGACATTGGCGGCGAGCGCGTAGCGCTCATCCACGTCCGGCGTGACCTGCGCCCAGCCGTAGCCCGGCAGGTCTACGTGCTGGCGCATCGCGCCCTCCTCGTCGTAGATCGCGAGACCCGTGGCATCCGTGCACAGCAGCCGGCCGTCCGACAGGTAGGCCGGCGCGATGAACCAACGCTTGTCGTTGCGATCGTAAGGATCCGCGTCAGCGTAAGCCGCGAGATCGGGCATCTGCCGATCGTTGCGGACGTCATAGCGCATCAGCCGGCGGCCCGTCTCGGTGGTGTAGGTGATGAACTGCCACGATGGGTGCATGGTCGAGTGTGTCACGCCCTTGAAACGGGTCATCTCCGGTGCGTTCTCGACGCGGTAGATCTGCAGCAGCTTCAGATCCGAGCCGTACTTGTAAATGCAGCCGTCACCGAGCGTGCCGTTGGCGAGAAATTTCGCGCTGGTACCCTTCCAGATTTCCCTGCCGATGAAGTACTCACCGAAGTAGAGGTTGCCGTCGCGATCCCAGTTGACGCTGCCGAAAGAGCGACCCGAGTCCCAGGGCGGCAGCTCCTTCGCACCGGGCGTAGCGCGAACAGCGATGTGGTCGTGACAGTCGAAGCCCCAGAGCGTGCCATCGGGCGCCACCTTGCATCCCACGATGAAGTAGCGTGTGCCCGTCGTGTACCAGGTACCTTTCATGACGAAGTTGCGATCGAGCTGGATGACGCGACCCTCTCCCATGTGATCGTCGTTCGGATTGCCGAGATAGGTATTACCGAGAAAGATGTCGCCCTTCGCGAAGGGCTTTAGAGTGGATATTTTTTGCATCGCCATTTCTCCGTCAGAACCAGAACCGCACGCCGGCTACCATGCGCGTCTCACGCCGGTCCTCACCCGCATCGCGGGCAAGGTCAGCGGTATCACCGAACAGGCCCTGCCACTCCACGCCCGCGTACGGCGCGAGCTCCGGCCGGATCTCGTAACGCAGCCGCAGCCCGAGCGACACCTCCGAGAATCCGCTGCCGATGCCCGTGCGCTCGTCGTCCTCGCCCCAGGCGT
>JAKLLP010000272.1 GCA_023150055.1 Gammaproteobacteria bacterium
AGCGTCACGTTGTAGAAGGACGGCGCCTCGACGGCTGCGAGCGCCGCGTCGAGCGGGCTGCCGCCGGCGATGTCGGCGGCCATGGCGTCGAGCGTCGCCGCGTCCGGCGGCGTTCCCGCCAGGCGGTCGTGCATGCGTTTCGCCTGCTCCCGCGGACCTGCGGCAACGGCCGTCGCGGCGAGCGCGAGCAGCGTCGCCACCAGCAGCCGGGACAGGAGCCGTGGCATGGCTCCCGCAAAGTCGCTCGTAGAGGCAGCCGCCGCGGGCTGCCACCGCCAGTTACCGATCATCGCACCCGTCCTGAACAACGCAGACAGCGCATTGCGCGCTGGAGTCGAGTTTAAGTCCGCGCTCGGCAGGACCTTCTGTGAACGGGTTAACAGTCCGCGGAAAACACCTTGCATTAGGTTAGGTCGCCTGCGTGTGTGCCCCGGCAGACGGTCCAGACTGCGCTGGCGTTGTCGGGGAGTGTGTTATGCGATTTCTGGCGCGAGGTCTGCGCGTGCGTGTTGTCGTCCTGAGACTGGCTGTGTTCCCGGCCTTCGGCTGCCTGCTCGCCGCCTGTGGCGGCGGCGGTGGCGTGAGCGTCGGTGCAGGGCAGGGGCCCGATCCCGTGGTGCTCGATATCCCGATCGCCTACGTGCAACGGCCGCTGCCAGTGGATGACCAGGGGCAGCTCGTGGCCACCGACGCACGCCGGCTGCGCAGCTTCGACATCGGCGCCGATCTCGTCGTGCGCGACCGTGCCTCGCCGAGCGCCGAGGCGCGCAACGTGACCGGCGAGATGACGCAGGGGCTCTACGACATCCGCGATCTCGAGGCGTCGTGGGACGGCACCCGGGTGCTGTTCGCGATGCGGGGGCCGTTCGTCGAAGGTGCCGATGAGGAGGACCAGCCGACCTGGAACATCTGGGAGTACGACCTCGGCGCGGACGCGCTGCGCCGGGTGATCGCCTCGGACGTGTCGGCCGAGGCCGGTCACGACGTCGCGCCTCACTACCTGCCGGACGGCCGCATCGTGTTCTCCTCGACTCGCCAGCGACAATCGGGTGCCATCCTGCTCGACGAGGGCAAGCCGCAGTTCCCGGGCCTCGACGAGGACCGGCGCGAACCCGCCTTCGTGCTGCACGTCATGGATGGCGACGGCGGCGGCATCCGCCAGATCTCCTTCAACCAGAGCCACGATCTCGACCCGACGGTCATCAGCACCGGCGAGCTGGTCTTCAGCCGCTGGGACAACGCCGGCGGCGTGAACGAGATTTCCCTCTACCGGGCCAATCCCGACGGGACCGGGCTGCAGCTCCTCTACGGCGCGGGTAGTCACGCGACCGGCACCAACGGCGCGATCGTGCAGTTCCTGCAGCCGCGCGAACTCGTCGACGGCCGGTTGATCGCGCTCCTGCGGCCGTTCACCAGCGCCAGCCTCGGCGGCAACCTGGTCGCGATCGACACCGCGCAGTACGTCGACAACATCCAGCCGCTGCTCCCCGGCGCTGGCATCCTCAGCGGACCCGCGCAGCTGTCGGCCACGCTCAACGAGGCGGTCACCGATGGCGGCATTTCTCCGCAGGGCAGCTTCGCGGCGGCCTTTCCCCTGCGCGATGGCACCGGGCGCCTGCTGCTGTCATGGAGTCAGTGCCGCGTCCTCGAGGCAGACCAACCCATGCCCTGTACGGCCGAGCGTCTGGCGGCACCGGCGGCGCAGGCGGCCAACCCGATCTACGGCATCTGGATCTACGACCCGGGCGAGGGCACGCAGCTCCCGGTGGTGCCCCCGGTCGAGGGCCTGATGTACACCGACGTGGTGGCGCTCGAGCCGCGCATGCCGCCGCCCGTCATCTTCGACAAGGAGGCGACCGGCGAACTCGACCCGGACCTGGTCGCCGAGGGCGCGGGGCTGCTTGAGATCCGCAGCGTCTATGACATCGACGGCGTCGCGAGCGAGGACATCGCGGCGCTCGCCGACCCGGCGGTGACGACGGCCGACGAGCGCCCGGCGCGATTTCTCCGCCTGGAGAAGGCCGTCGCCATTCCCGACGACGACGTGCGCGATTTCGACAACTCTGCCTTCGGCGCGAGCTCTGCGCAGGGCATGCGCGAGATCGTGGGTTACACGATGGTGGAACCCGACGGCTCGGTCGTCGTGAAGGTGCCGGCCGACGTGCCGCTCGCGGTGAGCGTCATCGATCGCCAGGGCCGGCGCATCACCCCCCGGCACCAGAACTGGCTGCAGTTGCGCCCGGGCGAAGTGCGCAGCTGCGACGGCTGCCATGACCCGCAGAGCAACCTCTCGCATGGTCGCGACGGGCTCTTCGCCTCCGCCTGGGCAGGTGCAGCCGTCGACGGGCAACCCTTCCCGAACGCCAGTCCCGCCTTCTTCGCCGACATGGGCGAGACCATGGCCGAGGCGCGGGCGCGGGTTTCCTGTTACACCGACTGCGCCGCCGTCGTTCCCGGCGTCGACGTCCGCTTCGACGACGTGTGGACGGATGCCGCCGCCTCCGGGCGCGCGCCCGACGCGAGCTTCGCCTACCGGTATGCCGATCTGCAGACGCCGGCCCCCGCGAGCGCGCAGTGTCAGGGCGCGTGGGCGCCGGCCTGCCGCATCGTCATCAACTACGAGACGCATATCCACCCGCTGTGGAGCCTGCCGCGGCCGGCGGCGGGCGCCGACCACACCTGCACCGCCTGCCACGACGTCGCCGATGCGGCCAGCGCGCCGCAGGTGCCGGCGGCGCAGCTCGATCTCTCCGACGGCCAGTCGGACCTCAATGCAGCGTTCTTCAAGGCCTACGCGGAGCTTTTCTTCGGCGACAACGAGCTCGAGCTCAGTGGCGGGGTGCTGCAGGAGCGCCTCGTGCAGGTCGGCGTCGACGAGGACAACAACCCGGTTTTCGCACCGGTGCCGGTGAGCCCGGCCCTGTCGACCGGTGGCGCGCTCGCCTCGCCGCGCTTCTTCCAGCGGTTCTATGCCGGCGGCAGCCACGAGGGCTATCTCACCGGGGCCGAGCTGCGCCTGCTGGCCGAGTGGGTGGATCTCGGCGGGCAATACTTCAACAACCCCTTCGACGCGCCGCTCGACTGACCCCCCATGCGGATCCGGATTTTCATTGCCCTGCTCGTCGCGCTCGTCCTGGTGGCGCCTGCTTATGCAAAAACGCCGCCGCTGCGCCTGACGGTGAGCGACCCGTACCTCGAGCTGCATACCGGGCCCGGCCGTGGCTTCCCGGTGTTCCACGTGGTCGATCGCGGCGCCGAGGTCGAGGTGGTGAGGCGGCGCACCGACTGGTTCCAGTTACGCACGGAGCGCGGCATCGAGGGCTGGGTGGAAGAGCGGCAGCTGGCGCGCACGCTTACCGTCGACGGCGCGCCGCCGCAGGTCGCGCGGCCCGCGTGGGACGACTTCACGAGACGGCGCTGGGAGATGTCCGTGTCGCTCGGGGACTTCGACGGCGCGAGCTCCATCTCGGTGACCGCCGGCTATCGCTTCTCGCCGAACCTCTCCGCGGAACTCCTGGCGGCCCACATCAGCGGCGACTTTTCCGACGGCTGGCTCGCCGGTGCGCGGCTGCTGCACACGCTGGTTCCGGAGTGGCGGTTCGCGCCCTACGTGTTCCTCGGCACCGGCGCGCTGCATGTCAGCCCGCGGTCGAGCCTGGTCACCACCGAGGACCGCACCGACCAGTACGCGCAGGCCGGCCTGGGACTGCGGGCCTGGCTGACGCGCAACTTCATGCTGCGAGCGGAGTACGCGGGGTACGTCGCCTTCACGAGTCGTGACGAGAACGAGGAAGTGGAAGAATGGAAAGCAGGATTCGCGTTTTTCTTCTGAGGCTCATCGTGGCCTCCTGCGGCCTCGCCGTCGTGGCCGGCTGCGCCAGCCGGCCCGTCGATGCGGAGGCCGAGGCCGACCGCGCGCGGCCGGTGATCGATCCGCAGGTGGAGCGGCGCGACGTCAAGGCGCCGC
>JAKLLP010000273.1 GCA_023150055.1 Gammaproteobacteria bacterium
AAGCACTTCAGTTTTGTTGCTCATTCCCAGAACCTACGCGTTGGCCTGCGCCTGGCGACGCGCCAGCCCCAGCATTCCGAGTGATGAACCCAGCATCCACACCGCTGCAAGAACCAGCTACCGGGCACGATCCGTTCTCCGCAATAACTCTGCTTTAGCCTGCCTTGCGCTTTAGCCAGCCCAGCGATCCAAGAGCCGCACCAAATAGCCACACAGCCCCTGGAATTGGAACAACCGGTCCGATCTCTGTAATGACGTATACGCCCTGCGAGGTTTGCGCACCGTCGAGCATTCGATACTTGGCAGGAGTACTCGGATCAAGGGCGCTGTAAAACTCAGCCCCAACTGAGGGATACGGGCCCGTTAACGAGTAATTCGTCAGTCCATAGAACCCATCATCAATAACATCTGCGACGACATCTTGACCAGTAAGATATTCAAAAATGCGTGCGCCTACAGATTCGCCGTTGCCATTTGTTATATCGAGTATTGATTCCAGAACAACTCCGGTTTTTCCTCCTCCGAAATCCCATGAGAAACTGGACATGTCTTTGGCAGAAGGATCCCAAATAAAAGAACCCGCGCCAGCAGAACCCGAAACTGCACCATCAAAAGTTATGCCGTATTGAATCGGTGCTGCCCAAGTGTTACTTGACCATATCAGCATGGCGACGGCCCCACAGGTCAGCGTGCGTGGTGCCGATCTTGCTCGAGTGAGCAGACCAGACATGTTCTGCATAACGTCGGGCGTTCTCATCGGGATTGCCCCACTAGTATCAGTTCTCGTTCGTGTTCTTCGCTGGGGCACTCCCCCGACCCCAGCCTCCAGTGCGCGAATCTACCCCCCCATCGACGGCCTGTCTTCACCCAAATGGGTGAATTTCGCCCCCTCATGTGACATAAGGGGGGGGGGGGCGGCGGCCGAGCTCCCGGAGGTTGTCGCGGAAACGCCCGGCCAGCGGCCCGACCCAGTCCGCGCCGGGCGTGCGGAGCGAGCGTGAGCAGGAGCGGAAGGGAAGCGGAGCCCGAGCGAGTGCCGGACAGGGAGGTCCGGCGCGAGCGTCCCGGCGCAGACTGGGTACGGCTGCTGGCCGGCTGCTCAGTGCTGCGCGCAGCGGTGTCTGGGAACTGAGGCACGCGAGCAGCCGAGGTCGCATCGACCCTGGGCGCTGCCTCGGCACCCGCATCCGCGGCGCCGCACTCTGTTTATAATGCCGGGCCCCATTGACCATAGCGGAAAGCCGATGCCCACACGTTCCCTGTTTACCTCCGAATCCGTTTCCGAGGGCCATCCGGACAAGATGGCCGACCAGATCTCGGATGCCGTGCTCGACGCCATATTCACCCAGGACCCGAAAGCGAGGGTCGCCTGCGAGACGCTCGTCAAGACCGGCTTCGTGCTGGTGGCCGGCGAAATCACCACCTCGGCCTGGGTCGACCTCGAGCCGCTGGTGCGCAGCGTCGTCAACGACATCGGCTACGACCACTCCGACCTCGGCTTCGACGGCAACGCCTGCGCGGTGCTGAACGCCATCGGCAAGCAGTCCGGCGACATCGCCCAGGGCGTCGATCGCAAGGACCCGAAAAAGCAGGGTGCCGGCGACCAGGGCATGATGTTCGGCTACGCGAGCAACGAGACCGACGTGCTGATGCCCGCTCCGATCACCCTCGCCCATCGGCTGGTGAAAAGGCAGTCCGAGGTGCGCAAGAAGGGCAAGGTCAAGTGGCTGCGCCCCGACGCCAAGAGCCAGGTCACCATGGTCTACGAGGACGGCCAGCCGGTGGCGATCGACGCGGTGGTGCTGTCCACCCAGCACGCCCCGGAGGTCAGCCAGAAGACCCTCAAGGAAGCCGTCATGGAGCTGATCGTGAAGCCGGTGCTGCCGAAAAAGCTCATCCACAAGGGCACGCGGTTCCACATCAACCCGACCGGGCGGTTCGTCATCGGCGGCCCGATGGGCGACTGTGGCCTCACCGGGCGCAAGATCATCGTCGATACCTACGGTGGCATGGCGCGGCACGGCGGCGGCGCCTTCTCGGGCAAGGATCCGAGCAAAGTGGATCGCTCGGCGGCCTACGCGGCGCGCTACGTGGCCAAGAACATCGTCGCTGCCGGCATCGCCGCGCGCTGCGAAGTGCAGGTGTCCTACGCCATCGGCGTGGCCGAGCCGACCTCGGTGGCGGTGGAGACGTTCGGCACCAGCAGGATTGCCAACGACAAGGTCACGGCGCTGGTGCGCCGGCACTTCGATCTAACCCCGTACGGCATCCGCGAGATGCTCGACCTGCACCGGCCGATCTACCGGGCGACCGCCGCCTACGGCCACTTCGGCCGCGAGGACAGCAACTTCACCTGGGAGCGCACCGACAAGGCCGCCGCGCTGCGCCAGGCCGCGGGCCTCCGTGGCTGATACCGAACCGAAACCAAGGACACCGATCATGAGCAGCAAACCCGCACTGGCCACAACGGCCGACTACAAGGTCGCCGACCTCGCGCTCGCCGACTGGGGCCGCAAGGAAATCGCCATCGCCGAGACCGAGATGCCAGGCCTGATGGCCGTGCGCGAGGAGTACGCGGCCCAGCAGCCGCTCAAGGGCGCGCGCATCGCCGGGTGCCTGCACATGACCATCCAGACCGCGGTGCTGATCGAGACGCTGGTCGCGCTCGGCGCCGAGCTGCGCTGGTCATCGTGCAACATCTTCTCCACCCAGGACCACGCCGCCGCGGCGATGGCCGCCGCCGGCATCCCGGTGTTCGCCTGGAAGGGCGAGACCGAGGAGGAATACTGGTGGTGCGTCGAGCAGACCATTCTCGGCCCCAAGGGCTGGCGGCCCAACATGATCCTCGACGACGGTGGTGATCTCACCGCCATCATGCACGACAAGTACCCGGAGCTGATGAAGGCCGTCCGCGGCATCTCCGAGGAGACCACCACCGGCGTCAAGCGCCTCTACGACATGGCGCGTGCCGGCACGCTCGAGTGCCCGGCCATCAACGTCAACGACTCGGTGACCAAGTCGAAGTTCGACAATCTCTACGGCTGCCGGGAATCGCTGGTCGACGGCATCAAGCGCGCCACCGACGTGATGATCGCCGGCAAGATCGCGCTCGTCGCCGGTTACGGCGACGTCGGCAAGGGTTGCGCGCAGTCGCTGCGGGGACTCGGCGCCACGGTGTGGGTCACCGAGATCGACCCCATCAACGCCCTGCAGGCGGCGATGGAGGGCTACCGGGTCGTCACCATGGATCAGGCCGCCGACCAGGCCGACATCTTCGTGACCGCCACCGGCAACTTCAACGTGATCAGCCACGATCACATGAAGCGCATGAAGAACCAGGCGATTGTCTGCAACATCGGCCACTTCGACAGCGAGATCGACGTTGCCGGCCTGCGCCGCCACAAGTGGGAAAACATCAAGCCGCAGGTCGACCACGTCATCTTCCCGGACGGCAAGCGGCTGATCCTGCTCGCCGAGGGCCGGCTGGTGAACCTCGGCTGCGCCACCGGCCACCCGAGTTTCGTGATGTCGAACTCCTTTACCAACCAGGTGCTGGCGCAGATCGACCTGTGGAACAACGCAGCACGCTACGAGCGCAAGGTTTACGTGCTGCCCAAGCATCTCGACGAGAAAGTCGCGCGGCTGCACCTGAAGCGGATCGGCGCCGAGCTCACCACCCTCACCCAGGAACAGGCCAACTACATCGGCGTGCCCGTCGAGGGGCCGCCCGCACATTTCCGGGGCGGTCGCTGAGACCTGCTGCGCGGCCCGCCGCGCAGCGGTCCGTTATAGTCTTGCGATGATCCCGGCATCGCCGACACAGGCTCTCCGCGGTTCGATATCCTGGTAGTCCCGCAGTGGCTCAGCGCGCTGTCAGACTGCTGCATATCACCGATACGCACCTGCATGACAGGCGCGATGCGCGCCTGCGGGGCGTCGACACGTTCGCGACGCTGTCGCG
>JAKLLP010000274.1 GCA_023150055.1 Gammaproteobacteria bacterium
CAGGGAACCGTCCCCTATATCGCCCAGCATGAAGCGCTCGCCGTCGAGATGACGGATGACCCCGGGCTCGACGATCTCGCAGGACGGGTACACCACGCAGCCGATGGCGCGCTCGGGACCGAGCGCGCGCCAGATGACGCCCCCGGGGTCGACCGTGTCGAGATGCCGGTTCGCGAGTGGCCCCGGATGCTGCCAGAAATACCACCAGGGGATGCCGTTCTGCGCGGTAACGACCGCAGTGCGCGGCCCGAGCAGCGGCGCGATATCCGCAAGGGCCGGCGCCACCGCGTGCGCCTTGACGGCGAGCACCACGTAGTCCTGCGCGCCGGCTTCGCGGGTATCACCGGTCGCGCGCACGGGGACGATACGTGACTCGCCGCGCTCGATGAGCGTCAACCCGCCCTCGCGCATCGCGGCGAGGTGCGCGCCGCGCGCGACGAGCGTGACCTCCTCGCCCGCCTCGGCGAGCCGCGCGCCGAGCCAGCCGCCGATCGCGCCCGCGCCGTAGATGGCGATTTTCACGCGTCCGCCCTCAGCCGAGCCCGAGCGTGCGGGCGAGCCCGATGCGCTGCAGCTTGCCGGTGGCGCCTTTCGGGATCTCGGCGAGGAAGAGGATCCTGCGCGGCACCTTCATGTCGGCCAGGCGCCCGCGGAGGAAACCCTGCAGCTCCCGTTCGGTCACCGCGACGCCGTCTTTCAACACCACCGCCGCGGCGATGTCCTCGCCGAGCTTCTCGTGCGGGACGGCGAAGCAGATGGCCTCGGCCACCGCGGGATGATCGAGCAGCACCTCGTCCACCTCGCGCGGCGAGATCTTCTCTCCGCCGCGGTTGATGATCTCCTTCAGACGCCCGGTGATGCGCAGGTAACCCTCCTCGTCCAGCACGCCCTCGTCACCGGTGCGGAACCAGCCGTTGATGAACGCAGCGGCGTTGGCCGCCGGGTTGCCCTGGTAGCCCGGCGTCACGTTGGGCCCGCGGATCACGATCTCGCCCGTGGCATGGCGCGGCAGGAGATTGCCCGCCGCGTCCATGATCGCCACCTCGGGGCCGGCCGCGATGCCCACCGTGCCCGGCTTGCGCGTGCGCGGCGGCAGGGGGTTTGACGCCATCTGGTGCGCAGCCTCGGTCATGCCGTAGGCCTCGATCACCGGCACGCCGAAAGTCGCCTCGAGTTCGGCCATCACCTGCGGCGGCAGCGAGGCCGAGGAGGAGCGGATGAAGCGCAGCCGTGCGGCGCGAATGATCTCCGCGTTGCGCGCCGCGCGGTCGAGGATGGCCCGGTGCATGGTCGGTACTGCCGTGTACCAGGTGGGCCGAACTTCCCCGAGTTGCGAGTAGAACTGCAGCGCATTGAACCCCGGCGTGCAGACGACGCTCGCGCCGGCCGAAAGCGAGGCGAGCACGGCGGCGATGAGCCCGTGGATGTGAAAGAGCGGCATGACATTCAGCTCGCAGTCCTCGCTCCCGAGCGCAAGGCTCGTCGCGATATGCGCGGCCGAGGCGCAGATGTTGCGCTGGGTGAGCGGCACGATCTTCGGCCGCGACGTGGTGCCGGAGGTGTGGAGCACGATGGCGATGTCGTCGCCGCCTGCGCTCCCACCCGCTGCGGCGCGCCCCACCCCCGCGCTGAGCGTGAACTCCCCGGCCGGCGCAGCCGGATCGAACGCGAGCCGCGCAACCGGGATGCCGCGGCGGCGGGCGACGGCGAGCGCCGGGCCCTCGGCCCCTTCCGCGAGCACGAGCAGCCGGGCCTGCAGGTCGCCCAGATAGAAATCGAATTCCTCCTCGCGGTAGGCCGGGTTGAGCGGTGCGGTGGTCGCGCCGGCGGCAATGGCGACGAAGGCGGTGGCCATCTCCGGGCCGTTCGGCAACACGATCGCCACCGGGTCGTTGCGCCCGATGCCAAAGCCGTTGAGGGCAGCAACGGTGCGCGCGCTGAGCGCACGCAGGCCGTCGTAGTCGAGTGGCCGCCGGCCCGGCGCGCCAATGGCCGGCGCCTGCCCGGCGCCGCGCGCCAGCAGTTCGAGAATCGTCGCAGGGGCGGTCATGCCGAAAAGTGTAGCCGGGCGGGGCTCCCCGGCGAGGGCATCAATGGCCTTCTAACCGCCACTCGGCGCCGTAGTGCATGCCGAACCTGAGGAGGCGTTCGAGCAGCGGCGCGTAGTCGAGGCCCTCGCTGGCGGCAGATTGCGCGAAATCCTCGTCCTGGGCGAGGTTGGGATTGCAGTTCGCCTCGAGCACGTAGACACCGCCATCGGCGCGGCGGCGGAAGTCCATGCGCGCGTAGCCGCTCATGTGCAGCGCCCGGAAAATCCGCCGGGTGAGCCGCGCGAGCCGCGCCTCGTCGGCCTCGCCGAGTCCGGTGGCGCGCATGGTGCGGATGTTGTGCTTCTTCTGGTAGTTGAGATCCCACTTCACCTTGCGGGTGGCGATCCCCGCCATGCCGCCGGCCGAGGTGCCGAAATCCATCTCCCAGGCCGGGAATGTCGTCAGGCGCCCATTGCCGCACACTCCTACGTACAGCTCGCGCCCCTCGATGTATTCCTCGACCAGCGCGTCGGTCTTCGTGCTCTCGTGGATGAAGTCGATGCGCTCGCGAAGCCGCGCGTGATCCTCGACGATCGAGGCCTGGGCGATGCCGAGGGAGGCGTCCTCGGTGGCGGATTTCACGAACAGCGGGAAGGCGAGCCGGCGCGACAGCCGATAAGGGCGGCCGCGGCGGAAAATGGCGAACTTGGGCGTCGGGATGCGATGGTAATTGAGAATCTGCTTGGACAGGACCTTGTCGCGGGAGAGCATCATGCCGCGCGGATTGCAGCCGGTGTAGGGCTGGCGCATCAGCTCGAGGTAAGCGGCGATGTGCTGGTCGTAGGTGACGATCCCCTGGAACTCCTGCAGCAGGTTGAAGGCCACGTCGGGTTTCCACTCGCTGATGGCGCTGCGCAACTCGGCCAGATTGTCGTAGAGCCCGAGGACGCGCACTTCGTGACCGAGCGCGCCGAGGGTGGTCATGACGTCGTACTCGGTGCGGAACTCGTTCACCTCCTGCTCGGTGTAGCCATCGAGGTTCGCCGGCGGCACGAGGCTCTCGTGGGTCAGCACGAGGACGCGGAGTTTCTTCATAAGGTGAAGCGCTCGCGGCCACGACGGACGTAATCGAAGACGATCCGCTCCAGCAAGCCGAAGAGCTCCCGCTCCGTGACCCGGAGCGAGCTGCAGACGCAAAGATCGAGTTCGCGCGCACGACGAATGACCATGCGCATCACATGATGCACCAGGTAAGGGTGCAGATGCGACCGGCGCACCAGCAGCCGATGCAGTTGCGGGCGCACGTGGCGGATGAAGGTGGCCGCCGGAATCTGTCCGGGATGCTCGTAGCGCAGACCGAATACCTTGCGCAGCCGCTGATCGTAACGGCGCGCCTCGGCGCGGTCTTCATCGCCGATCTTCGCCCGGTAATGCTCGCGCAGCGTGCGGCGGTTCTCCGCGAGCGGCTCGATCACCTCCCGCCTCTTCACGGGTGGCGGCTGCCCGCGGATCCCGGCCATCAGCTCGTCGACGTAGCGCAGCTTGCGCAGGGCATGCCAGCCCTGATACTGCTCCAGCCAGCGCGACCGTGGCGCGAGCCACACGGCAAAGGTTTCGGCGAAGTCCTCGGTCGGGTGGCTCTGCGCGTACCAGTGGCCGAGGTGCATGACGTAGTTACGGCTGGTGATGTGCGGCGTGTAGCGCGTCGGGTATGGCCGCGAGGCGGGCCCGAAGACCACCCGCCAGCGCTTGCGCCGACGCAGCCGGTAGGCGTTGTCGATGGCATGGCCGGTCTCGTGGCGCAGAATGCGCGCAAGCCAGCGGCGGTTGCCGCCTTCCACTTCGTACATCTGGCGGCGCTCGAGCTGCGCGAGCCGCGGATGGGCGAGATAGAACGGAATCGCAAACCCC
>JAKLLP010000275.1 GCA_023150055.1 Gammaproteobacteria bacterium
TAGAAAGCTTGAGAGTTGTCGCGGACTGACCTTTAGTGCGCCGTGACAGACGAAGTGATGTCACGGCCCTGCGGATGGTGAGAGAAAAGTCGCAGTCAAGCCGAAAAGCAGACGTGGGTCGTTAGCTCAATTGGTAGAGCAGCGGACTCTTAATCCGTTGGTTGTAGGTTCAAGTCCTACACGACCCACCAACAGCGCGGAATACCGTCCGGGATCACCCCCTAATTCTGGGTTGGCGTAGTGGTGGAAATGCGGTCGGTAGCCCGATCGTCCATCATGGCGCCGATTTTCCAGCCGTCTGGCGTGTTCACGAGCAGATAGACCTCGGTGAAGCTGTTGCTGTTGGCCTTGTCCGACTTCGGCATACGCATCTCCGTGGTGATCGTGGCCCACACGGTAGCCATGTCTGACGAGCTGCGGCTGTCGATGACCTTTACCTTTCGGGCATAGGACTCCGTTCCGGCAAAAAGAATGGGCGTTACCCCATACCAGCGCGCCTTGAGTTCTTCCGTCAAGCCTTGCGCTGCATTCTGGTCCGCATGGGCCGGACGCAGATCGAACTGTACGCCCCCTTCGATCAGTTGCGCGGTAAGCCCTTCGATATCCTTCCGGGCAAAGGCATCGTTGAAAGCCTGCACGACGGCAATCGGATCCATGGCCTTTGCCGATTGATCTGCTGCCCAGGCTGTCGACACTAGTCCGGCAAGCACGGTCACGCCAACGCCTAGAGCCATCCCTGTTCTGATCATTGATTGTTCCCTCCCTGTCCTGTTCCCCAACAACGATTGCTGTCTCAGTCGGCCTGGTTGTCCTGTCGCACCCTGCGCAGGAAGTTCGAGTTTATCTCGGTTATTCCCTCGTGGCGTGCTCTGTCGACAAGACCCTGCATCGCCTTGGTAAGGAACGGCCTTGGGATGCGCGCCAGATCCCGAGTTGCGTCCTCGGTGAAGCGGATCGTGTCATCGAGGCGTGTTGCGAGATATTTCGCAGCCTGCAGCGAGCTTTCCGACAACTGCGGTGCTGCCACCGCAAACGGTGCGCCGTGCTCGGCAAACCAGAAATCTCCACCGGCACGGAAGCCATAGAAAATGGGCATGCGGGGGAAAATGCTGCCATCCACGCAACCGTGGCGCAGATCGTGGCGAAGCAGGATGCGATCAACACCGAGTACGAAGCGACTGGCGCCGTGTTCGCGCTCCTGGGTCGTCTGCGGGCCCAGGTCAATGCTGTTGTCCAAGGTGCACTCGATGACCTGAAACGCCTCGGCGACGATCAGTGGGCGGTCAGCACGATCGGTCGCAGGGGAGGGAATGAGCGCGAAGGGGTTCGCCTCGCGTTTTTCTTCGGGCGGCTGCCCCGGATAGCCCAGCCTTGCGATAGCCCGGAGTTTTTCCCTATCGAATTCAATGTAGTTCAGTGCGCAGCGCCTGGTCCGGCGAATGTTGCTGGCAGTCGCGCTGCTGCCACGGCTGATAAGCAACATCGAGTATGGTGCGCTGACGCTGAACGGATAACAGAGTGCATGTGGCCCCAGGCCGGTTTCCCCTGTCTCGCTGGTGGTAGTGACCAACGCGAACGACATGGGTATGAAGGCCGCGGACTGGTAGAAATTGTCACGGGGTCCGATCTGGACGAACGGACCGGCCCCTTCGGGATCGACCATACCCTGGTCCTGGATGCCGCTCATTGCCATAGGTGACTCCCTGGCTGCAGGAACCGGTCATCAATAGCACGCCCGCTTCGTTTCCCGCCTGACTCAGGTCAAGGACTACGGCCCACGCGATCGAGTGCGCCAGCTCACCGCCACGCCGCGGCAGGATTGTTAACTAGCTATTTTTTATGAGAAAAAGGTGTTTCACCGTGGCAATCTGCCATGGCGAGATTCCGCTGGCACCGCTTTCGGGGCCGCGGGCGTGCAGCGACTGGCGCGTCGAGCGGGGATAATGGCGGTGTTCGATATAATGCCCACGCGGTTAATTTGCGTGCAGCCGCGGCGAAAGTGGCGGAACTGGTAGACGCGCAGGATTTAGGTTCCTGTGGGGTAACCCGTGAGAGTTCGAGTCTCTCCTTTCGCACCAGGTATGAAAGCAGTTTTTTGACGAGGGGAAGACAGCCTTGAGCGAGATGCAGGTTTCACTGGAGGCAGGCGCCGGCCTGCAGCGGCGGATGCGGATCCGGGTCCCCGCCGGGCGCATCGAGGAAGAGGTGGCAGCACGGCTGAAGGACGCCGGCAGGACGGCCAGCTTGAAGGGGTTCCGGCGTGGCAAAGTGCCGGCCCATGTCATCCGCCAGAGGTTCGGCGCTCAGATCCGGAAGGAAGTGGTTGCCGACGTCGTCCAGAGCAGCTACTCGGAGGCCATCACGCGGGAAAATCTGCGGCCCGCCGGGGGCCCTGCTTTCGAGCCAGAAAACACGGAAAGCGGCGACGATCTGGCATTTACTGCGGTATTCGAGGTTTTCCCCGAGTTCACGCTTGCGGGCCTGGATCAGTTGAGTGTCGAAGTTCCGGAAGCGGAAATCACGGATGCCGATATCGATCAGGCTGTCGGTCAACTGCAGGCGCAGCGGTGTAGCTGGAGATCGGTCGAGCGGCCCGCGGCCGAGGGTGACCGGCTGGTGCTTGATTTCGACGGGCGTCTGGATGACCAGCCGATCGATGGTGGAAAGGCGCAGAATTTCGAGGTGATTATCGGTGGAGGCCGTATGCTGGCGGACTTCGAAGCGGGCCTCATAGGTGTTGCCGGGGGCGGCGAAAAGAGCTTTCCCGTGCATTTCCCCGTGGACTATCACGAGGAGATGCTTCGTGATCGGAACGTGGTCTTCCACGTGCGGGTGAGCGAAGTCACCGAGCGTGTACTGCCTGCGTTGGACAGCGACTTTGCAAGAGCGTGCGGCGTAGAGAGCGGCGACCCGATGGAACTGCGGCAGCGCATCCGGGACAATCTGGAGCGCGAAGCGTCGGCACGCGCGGAAGCCGACACTCGTCGGCAGATCATGGAGCAACTGCTCGACCATAACCCAGTCGAATTGCCATCTGTGCTGGTGGAGCGCGAGGCGGCTACTCTCCACAATGAAGGTATGCGTAATCTCGGCGTAAGCGACGTCTCCGAGGCCCTGTCGGTCGATGCCTATCGTGGTGCCGCTGAACGACGGGTCCGCCTCGGGCTGATCATGGGTGGCGTCATTCGCGACCAGGGCCTAAAGATCGAGCAGGCAGAGGTCGATAAGAGACTCGATGATCTCTGTCGCGGCTACGACCGCCCGGATGAGGCGAGGAAGCTCTACCTGCAAAGCCCGGGACTGATGGCGCGAATCGAGAACTCGATATTGCATGAGCAGGCCATGAACTGGCTTGCGGCGCGCGCACAGACGCACCCGAAAAAAGTAACTTTGTCGCAGTTGCTGGGGGCTTGACGCAGGTAACCACCTTACGGTCGCTGTATTGGTCTTGTTGGAGAGATAATCATCAAATGGAAACCAAGGCACTGAATCTCGTTCCGATGGTCGTCGAGCAGACCGCCCGTGGCGAGCGCGCCTACGATATCTATTCGCGTCTGCTCAAAGAGCGGGTGGTCTTTATTGTCGGGCCGGTTGAGGACCAGATGGCGAATCTGGTCGTTGCCCAGTTGTTGTTCCTCGAGTCCGAGAACCCGGATAAGGACATACACCTGTACATCAATTCGCCGGGCGGTTCGGTGAGCGCCGGTTTGTCTATTTACGACACGATGCAATTCATCAAGCCCGAGGTCAGCACCATATGTGTCGGCCAGGCGGCGAGCATGGGTGCCGTGCTGCTCGCCGGCGGGAGCAAGAACAAGCGATTTTGTCTCCCGCATTCCAGGATCATGATTCATCAGCCCCTTGGAGGATTCCAGGGACAGGCGGTGGATTTTGACCGTTATGCCAAGGAGATCCTGCAGACCC
>JAKLLP010000276.1 GCA_023150055.1 Gammaproteobacteria bacterium
CGATACTCGCTTTGGGCGCAGACCCCCGCCTCCGGGCGGTCCGTCCATTGCAGGCTGTCAACGTATTTGCGGGACGCCCCGCTAGCATGTAACTCGGAAGGGCACCGCATGCGCCTGGGGGGAACGGGGGGCGAGATGATGCGAAGCGCCGGCCGCAGGGTCTTCCCGGTGTTACCCGTGTTGTTGATGTTGCCTGCGCTCGCGGCGGCCGAGGTCGACCGCGGCGACACCGCGTGGATGCTGACGGCGACCGCGCTGGTTCTTTTCATGACGCTGCCCGGGCTTGCCCTGTTCTATGCCGGCCTGGTGCGCAGCCGCAACGTGCTTTCCGTCCTGATGCAGTGCTTTGCGATTGCCTCGGTGGCATCGCTTCTGTGGATGGTCGGTGGCTACAGTCTCGTCTTCGATGACGGCGGCGCCGCGCAGCCGGTGATCGGCGGCCTCGGCAAGGCGTTTCTCGCGGGCGTCACCGCCGACGCCGTGTTCGGCGGCTATCCGAACATTCCCGAGGCCGTGTTCGTGATGTTCCAGATGACCTTCGCCATCATCACGCCCGCGCTGGTGATCGGCGCCTTCGCCGAGCGGATGCGTTTCGCGGCCATGCTGCTCTTCTCGGTGTTGTGGCTGCTGGTGGTGTACGTACCCGTGGCGCACTGGGTGTGGGGCGGCGGCTGGCTCGGCGGACTGAAGTTCCTCGACTTTGCCGGCGGCGCGGTCGTGCACATCAACGCGGGCGTGGCCGCGCTCGTCGCGGCACTGGTGCTCGGCAACCGGCGCGGCTTTCCGGCGACGCCGATGCCGCCGCACAACCTGCCGATCACGGTGGCCGGGGCGGGGATGCTCTGGGTGGGCTGGTTCGGCTTCAACGCCGGCAGCGCGATTGCCGCGAGCGGCGGCGCCGGCATGGCGATGCTGGTCACCCACCTCGCTGCGGCCGCGGGCTCCTTCGCCTGGATGTGCCAGGAGTGGCTGAAGTTCGGCAAGCCGAGCGTGCTCGGCATCGTCACCGGCATGGTCGCGGGGCTCGGCACGATCACGCCGGCATCGGGCTTTGTCGGTCCGGCTGGCGCGCTCGTCATCGGCCTCGGCGCCGGTGTCGTTTGTTTCTGGGCGACGCAGTACATCAAGCGGCGCCTGCAGATCGACGACTCGCTCGACGTCTTCCCCGTGCACGGCGTCGGCGGCTTCCTCGGCACGCTGCTCACCGGCGTGTTTGGCGCCGCCGCTCTCGGTGGCATCGGCCACCCGGACGGGCGCGGCATGTTCGTGCAGCTCGGCGTGCAGCTCCTCGGCGCGGTGGTGACCCTCGTCTGGTCGGGGACCGCCACCTGGATGTTGCTGAAGCTGGTCGGCGCGATCACGCCGCTGCGGGTAAGCGGCGAGGAGGAGACCGAGGGCCTCGACATTGCCCTGCACGAGGAGCGCGGCTACAACCTCTAGTGGTAAGGGTGCCCGGCACCCACCCCCCCGATAAGCTCACAAGCTGACACCGGCACGCGGCACATTCCTGTGCCGCAACTCACGGCCGATTGAATTGACGTCGCGTAGCCGTCTAATACCAGGGGCTTTGATTTTCCTGTCCGCTACTTTCCCTGGAACATTGGCAATCGGCAGTTTGATAGGGCCCGAAGATGTGCGCATCGGAGCAGCTGGCATCACAGCAAAACGCATCAGGAGCGGTATCTGCATGCGCCGATGACCCGATGCAGCCCCAACACTTCGAGACCGTGATCATCGGCACCGGATTCTCCGGGCTGCTGGCCGCCATCCGCTTGCAGAAAAGGCGCTGCAACGACTTTGTGCTGCTGGAAAGAAGTACCGAGTTGGGCGGCACCTGGCAGGTCAACTCATATCCCGGCGCAGAGGTGGACGTTCCAACCAGCCTTTATTGCGTCTCGTTCATACCCTGGCCATTCAGGAAATCCTTCGCCCCGCAAAGCGAATTGCTCGCCTACACGAACCACATCATCGACAGGTACGGCCTGCGAAAGCAGGCCCGCACGAACCAGACCGTCACCCGGCTCGCCTTTGACGAACGCGACTGTCGGTGGCGCGTGGAGACCGCGTCCGGCGAGCGCTATACCGCCCGCTTCGTGATCGACACCAGCGGGGTCCTGGCGAACCCGCACATACCCCGGATCAGGGGTGCGGAAACCTTCAAGGGACCGATCTTCCACTCGGGGCACTGGGATCACTCCGTGGCCTATGAGGGCAAGCGTGTCGGCGTGGTCGGTTCGGGTTGTTCAGGGGCCCAGATCGTGCCGGCCATCGCCGGCAAGGTATCCCGGCTGACCCTGTTCATGGGCAAAGCCCAGTGGATTCTCCCGCGCTCGGACCGGCATTACGGTGCCGTCGAGCGTTTCGTGCGAACACTGCCGGGTATACGGCACATCCTCCGTTCGGTCGTCTTTGCTTTCTACGACCTGCGGTTCATCGCTTTTCGCCGCTATCCGGGGCTGTCGGGGATCAGCCGGCTCATGAAGGACCACTACCGGAGACGATTGAAGAAGCAGCTGGACACGTACATCAAGGACGACAAATTGCGGCAGCACATGCTGCCCGATTACGAGTTGGGCTGCCGGCGGGTCATACCGACCAACACCTATCTCCCCGCGTTGTCCCGCGACAATGTCGAGGTGGATATCAGCGGGATCGACTGCATCACGCCTCAGGGCATCAGGACGAAGGATGGCAGGGACATCCCGCTGGATGTCATCGTCTACGCCACGGGATACTTCGCCTATTCGAACATGAAGAAGGCGCTGACATTTCAGGTGGATGGTCCGGGTGGCCGCAACCTCAACAGCGAATGGGAAAAGGAGGCGGTTTCCTACAAGGGCATCACCGTCGCCGGCTACCCCAACTATTTCAAGGTGAACGGCCCGAACACCGGCTCCGGACACAGCTCGCAGATCTCCTACATGGAGGCAGCCACCGATTACATCGTGCAGGCCATCTGCGCCGTGAAACGGGACCCGAGCATCAAGGCCATCGATGCCCGGCCCGAACTGCAGGCTGCCTATTTCGCCGACATGCGACGAAAGCTGCAAAAGACAGTCTGGCAGACCGCCACCTGCACCGCCTTTTACAGGAAGAACATGACCGACGAGGTCACCAGTCTCTCCCCGGAGCCGGTGACCCGGTTCATCCTCTCCCGCAGGTGGTTCCGCATGAGCGATTATCATCAGTTGAAGTGAAGGACGGTCGCGCGGCGCGCGCGCCACAGGCGCACGGCGAGCAACCCGGTGAGGATCGCGGCATAGACCGCGGGTTCGGTGAGGTCTTTCTTGACCTGCCACCAGAAATGCCAGCAGCCGAGGACGGCGACGAGGTACACCAGCCGGTGCAGGTGCACCCAGCGCTTACCCAGCCGTCGGCGCCAGCCCGCGGTCGAGGTGACCGCAAGCGGCACCAGCAGCACCAGCGCGGAAAAGCCGATCGTGATGTAGGGCCGCTTGACGATGTCCGGGATGATCTCGCCGAAATTCAGGGTGCGGTCGAGCAGCAGGTAGTTCGCGAAGTGAAGCGCCGCATAGGTGAAGGCAAACAGGCCGAGCATGCGCCGGAACTGCAGCGGCCAGGCCTGCCCCAGCGCGAGGCGCAGCGGTGTCATCGCCAGCGTGAGCAGTAGCAGGCGCAGCGTCCATATTCCCGTCGTGTCCTGGATGGTCTCGATGGGATTCGCGCCGAGCCGCAGCCCGGCCACCCCCGCAGCGCCGCCGACCAGCGAGGCGAGCGGCAGCAGCGCCGCGGTGAAGACCAGCGGCTTGCCGATGAGGCGGATCCGCCGCGGGGTCAGTACCGTCGGCACGCGGCCTCAGAAGTTGCGCACGAGGTCGAGCCCCGCATACAGGGAGGCCACCTGGCTCGCGTAGCCATTGAATAGCAGCGTGGGCTGCTT
>JAKLLP010000277.1 GCA_023150055.1 Gammaproteobacteria bacterium
GCAGCTGGCCGAGGACGTGGACGGGCTGCATTTCGCCCACGGTGAACGGCTTGACGACGGCCGCTTCGAAGTCGCGATCGTCAGGCGGCAGGTGATGGAGGACTGGGGCAGCCGGCTCGCATCAGCCGGTCTGCGTGCCGATCGCATGTACTCGGTGGCGGATGCCGTCGGCAGCACCCCAAACACGGCGACACTCCTGCTTGAGGAGGACTGCGCCATCCTCCGCGAGGCCGACGGCCGCATCGGCGTCGTCGACGCGGCGAACTGCACCGTCCTGCTCGACCTGGTGATCGGCCAGAGCGGAGCCCGCGAGGCTGAAACAGGGCGGGCGAACCTGGTCGTGTATGCCACCGCGCAGGCCGTCGACCGCCACGGAGCGATGCTGGAGAGCCTGCGGCCGCAACTCGAGTCTCTCGACATCCGTCAGCTCACGGACGGTTCGCTGCCGCGCCTGGCTGCGCAGATCGTGACGACGCCCGGGGTAAACCTGCTGCAGGGTGACTATGCGCGACGCTCGACCCTCATACCGTACCTGGCAGCCTGGCGGCGGAGCGCTGCGCTGGCCGCCACCCTTGTGGCACTTTCTCTCGTCCTGCAGTACGCCGAAGTGAGCAAGCTGCGCAGCGAAGTTGCGGCACTCGACAGCAGGATCGACCAGGCCTTTCACTTTGTGTTTCCGGATGCCGGACCAGTGCAGGATGCTCGCGCGCAGCTATCGAGCCGGCTGCGACAGATGGGCGAGCGCGGGAGCGCGGCACCACAGGAATTTCTGACCACGCTCAATATCGTGGCCGGCGCGCTGTCCGGGAGTCCGGAAGGCAGGATCGAGGCCATCAACTATCGCAGCGGCACGTTCGAGCTTCGCGTGCGCGCTCCGAACGTGGCCGTGCTTGACCAGATTCAACAGACCGTCATGAAATCCGGTTCGCTCGATGCGCAGATACAGTCTGCGAATGCTTCGGGCGAGGACGTGATCGGTCGCCTGCAGATTTCCCGGGCTGGAGGCTGAACGATGCGCGTTCGGCAGTGGTTCGAGAACCTGGCGGCACGGGAAAAGGCACTGGTGCTGGCTGCCGGGGTCCTCGCCGTGATCGCGTTTTTCGTGATCGCTGTCGTCCGGCCGCTGGCCCAGGACCAGCGCCGGCTGGGTCAGCAGGTGGCTGACAAGCAGGCCGTGCTGGAGGATATCGAGCGCGTGGCCGCGCGTTTCGGACCGGCACCCGGCAATAACACCGGCCAGGGCAACACGAGCACCGAGTCCCTGGTGGTGCTGGTAGACCGGACCACCCGTACTCGCGGCCTGGGCGCTTATCTGCGCCGCAACGAGCCTGATGGAGCTGCCAGTATCCGGCTGAGGTTCGAGAACGTCCCGTTCGACGACCTCGTGGCCTGGTTGGCCGAGATGCAGGTGGCTCACGGCATTGGGGTTGCCAACTTCAACGCTGAATCGACCGCTACCGCCGGCAGGGTCAGCGCGAACATGCAGCTCTCACGGGCCACGAACGGCTGATGGACAGGCAACGCCCTGTCGTCCTGCTCGTTGCCGGGCTCGCAACGTTTCTGCTCACCCTGGTAGTGCGCATTCCCGCGTCTGTGGTCATCGGCCTGCTCTTCCCCGATGGCATGGCCACGAGTGGCATTGTCGGGACCCTGTGGAGCGGCGCGGCGGCGACTGTCAGCGCAGGTGGGCTCCGGCTCGAGGACACGCGGTGGCGGGTGTCCCCGTTCAGCCTCTTGCTCGGGCGACTGGTCGGCGACGTGGAGACCCGCCTGGGCGATGCGAGCGCCGCAGGCCGGCTGGGCCTCGGTTTGTCAGGGACCCTGAGCTGCACGGACTGCCGCTACCGCGGCACCATCGCCGCGCTGAGGCCACTGGTGCCGGCGCTGCGGGCTGTCGACGGCAATCTCGAGCTGCAGCTCGATACCCTGGAGCTCCGAGGTGGTTGGCCCACACGCCTCGCCGGAGTTGCCAGGCTGTCCGAGGTTCCACTCGATGCGGCGAGTCCCGCCGATAACCCCGCGGCCCGGGGAGCTTTCAGCGGCAAGACCGAGCATGACCCCGTTGGCGATGACGGCCGGATCGAGGTACTGGTCGAGGATGCCGGGGGACCGATAGAGATCAAGGCGACGATCGTCGTCACACCGCCCGGCACGTTCGCCCTCACCGGACAGGCCAGAAGCCGACCCGGCGCTCCCGAGTCCATAGCCAACGCCCTGAAGGTCCTCGGTCCGCGAACCAGCAATGGCAGCACGGAGCTGACTTTTTCCGGCAACTTCTGACCTCAGCCGGCGACGTCGTCCAGGCTGACCTCTACGAACTCGCCGAGCAGCGGGAAATACAGGGCGCTGCGCACCGGTTCGTTCCAGAGCGCTGTCAGCGCCTGCCGGTAAGTCCGCAGCTGCTCAGCATGTCGTGCCGCTTCCTGAACTAGGAATGCAGCGAGATCCCCGCCTTCATGAGAGCTGATCTTGTAGTCGATCAGCCAGCGATACCCATCGGGGGCAACGAACGTCCGGTCGATGACGACATTGCGGAAACGGCCATTGTGAAGAGTCGTCAGCGGCAACTCGCATTGGGATTGTGCGTGGGCCGCAGACAGGATCCATCGGCCTCGTTCGTCGGCAATGACGCCGAGCAGGGCATCGACCACGCGATCGGTCGCCCGCTCCAGATCATCCGTGCTGATCCCCAGGCTGATCAGCTGCCGGCGGAAAAGCGGTCGATCGGCGCGAATGCGTCGTGCACTGAAGTCCTCCACGCCCTTCTCCGTTATGACCTTCAACCAGTAGTGCACGACCGAACCCGCACACATCGCCCAGTTGCTGACCCACTCGTAGGCCAGTTTTTCGGTCTGTGCGAGAGTCTCCGATGCAGGTGCCGCGAGAGCAGGAGCTGCGGGTGGCGCCTGCCATTGCGGCGGCAGACGGCGGATGAGGGGCTGGATCCAGGTACGTTCGGACTTGCGCATATCCGCAGCGCCCGACTCCGGCGGGTGGATTGGTGCTTCTGCCGCCAGCACCGGCCACAGGCACTCCAGCAGTGACCCGGCATCCGGTCTGCGCAGGCACCAGCCATCGGCATCGTCCGGGATGACGGTGGCATGGGCGAGAACGTGCAGGCTGGTTTTTGCGCGTGTGCAGGCCACGTAGAGCAGACGACGGGTCTCGGCCGCCTGCTTGCGCCGTTCGACGGCGGCAAGATAGTCGTACAGGCGATCCTGCTGCTCCCCCACCGCCGCCATCGGCGCAAGAATGGTGCCCTGCTCTCCGGATGGCAGGATCACGTCGAGCGATGCCAGTAGAGAGGCATCGCGGCCGTGGGGACGCTTGCCGAGTCCCGGCAGAATGACCGTGTCGAATTCCAGACCCTTTGCCTTGTGCATGGTCATGACCTGCACGCCCGGCTCGCCGCTGCCGAGAGATCCCTTCCGGCTGGTCATGCGCTCCAGCAGGGCGCCGGGTTCGGCGCAATCGCCGCCTGTGTCGACGGATTCCAGCAGCCGCAGAAAGGCTTCCGCCGACTCGTACTCGGCCTCCTCGCGCAAGGTGGCAGGCCCGGCAAGGTCGAGCCAGGCCCCTTCGATGAGATCACGCAGCGCTCGTCGGCCGCGAGCCCGGGCGGTCCTTTCTATGACCGGCAGAAGGCGAGCCAGGCTGCGACGCCCGTCCATGCTCAGCGGCGCCGATTGCGCACTCTGTTCGCGAAGAATCTCCGGCACCGGTCGCTGCAAGTCTGCAGCCAGGAGGGTGTGTAGATCGAGCAGCGACAGGCCGCACCAGGGAGCGCGCAGCACGCCGATCCAGGCCAGCCGATCGCCCGGGTGCAGTAGCGCGCGGGTGAGCGCAAGCAGGTCCTGCGCCACGCT
>JAKLLP010000278.1 GCA_023150055.1 Gammaproteobacteria bacterium
GAGCGGCTCGCCGCGCCGCGCCGGGCGGTGGTCATCGGCGCAGGGCTCGCCGGGCTGGCCGCGGCCACGGTGCTCGCCGAGCGCGGCATGCAGGTCACGGTGCTCGAGCGCGAGCGTTACCTCGGCGGCCGGCTCGGCGCCTGGGACGACCGGCTCGAGGATGGGCGCGTGTTCCAGATGGAGCGCGGCTTTCACGCCTTCTTTCGCCAGTATCACAACCTGCGCGCGCTGCTGCGCCGGGTGGATCCGGCGTTGTCGTTCCTGCGGCCGGCGCCCGATTACCCGATCCTCACGCCGGACGGCGGCTTCGAGAGCTTTGCGGGGCTGCCGGCCGCGCCGCCGTGGAACGTGGCCTGGCTCACGTTGCGCACCCGCACGCTGAAGCTCGCCGATCTCGCCCGGATCGACAAGCGCGCGGCGCTCGAGATGCTGCGGTATCACCCGGAGCGTACCTTCGAGCGCTTCGGCGCCATGAGTTCGAAGGCCTATCTCGATTCACTGCGGTTCCCGCCGGTGGCGCGCGAGCGGCTGCTGCACGTGTTTGCGCACTCCTGTTTCAACCCGCAGGAGGACATGTCGGCGGCGGACCTGCTGCAGATGTTCCACTTGTATTTCACCGGCAGCCGCGATGGACTTATCTTCGATATCGCCGATCGGCCTTTTTCGCACTGCGTGTTCTCGCCGCTCGAGCGTTACCTGGCGGGGCTCGGCGTGGAGATCCGCCGCGGCGTGACGGCGCAGGCGCTGGCCCGCGACGGCGAGCGCTGGACGGTGGCGGGCGCGGCGGGCCCACTCGATGCCGATGCGGTGGTGCTCGCGACCGACGTCCGGGGCGTGAAGGCGATCGTCGCGGCATCGTCCGGGCTGGATGACCCCGCCTTCCGCGCCTCCATCGATGCCCTGCGCGCCACCAATGCCTTCGCGGTCTGGCGGCTGTGGCTCGACCGGCCGGCGCGCCCGGGGCGGGTGCCGTTCGCGGGTACGGCAGGTGTCGGCCGGCTCGACAACATCTCGCTCTATCACCTCTTCGAGGACGAGAGCCGCGACTGGGCGCGGGCGAGCGGCGGAGCGGTGGTCGAGCTGCACGCCTATGCGTTGCCGCAGGCGATCGACGAGCGGGCCCTGCGCGATGACCTCATCACCGGGCTGCGGGCCATTTACCCGGAGTTTCGCGAGGCGGCGGTGATCGAGGAGCGCTTCCTCATGCGCAGCGACTGTCCGGCGTTCTACCCGGGCAGCTATCCATTGCGCCCCGCGGTCGCCACCCCCTGGCCCGGACTCGCCCTTGCCGGCGACTTCGTGCGCCTGCCGTTCCCCTCGGCGCTGATGGAGCGGGCCGCAGCCTCCGGCGTGCTCGCCGCCAATACGCTCCTCGGCCGTTACGACGTGCGCCCGGAACCGCTGTGGTCGGTGGCGCTGCAAGGGCTGCTCGCCTGAGATTCGGAGGGACGGTTCAGCGGCAGTGAACTGAAGTCCCCGGTATCGGGCATCTGGTGGTCAAGGGCTTCATGCGGATGCGGCCCCGGAGGGGAGGGTCCGCAATCAACGGCAGTACACCAGCTTGCTGCGCCAGTGCGGCGCCGATGTGCCGGTCAGGCGACGTTCGATCCCCGGCATGCCATCACGGAGTATGTCCACGCGGAATCCCGCCTTCAGTAGCTCCGTTTTCACTTCATCTTCCTCGTATCGCGCCTTGCCGCGCCCGTAGTACCGTTCCACGGGGGACCGGTCGCCGGCCTGGTAGCCGTCCAGTCCGGAGTAACAGAGGATCTGGAACAGGAACCTCCCGTCCGGCGCGAGTACACGACGCGCCTCGTGGAAGTACCGCCACGTGATCTCCTTTGGGCAGTGCTGAAACGCGAGGAACGAGATCACCAGATCGATGCTGCTATCGGCCACGCCGTCGAGATCGCTGTCCGTGCGGCGCAGGTCTACGTTTGGGCAACCGGCGAGATAGGCGCTGGCCCGCTGCAGCATGAGATCCGACACGTCGAATGCGACGATCCTGCGCACCCGTGATGCAAGGTGGCGCTCCAGCCGCCCCATGCCACAGCCGATGTTGACCAGATGCCAGCTCGGTTGAATGGCTACGATCGCGTCGAGTGCGGCGACGGCTTCGGCGCCGGACACGCTGAACTCCTCGACGGTGCGGGTCTCGTTGTCGATGACGTATGCGGCGTCATCGTCGGTGCCCTGGGCAAGGCAGTTCCACGCCGCACGCATGTCGACCAGGTGGTCGACCTCGGCCGGGACCAGGAACAGGTGCTGCTTCAGGTCGGCGAGGGCGCCCGGCCAGGTTCCCGGGGCTCCTGCGCGCGCCAGCACCATCGCGGGATCCTGCGGCTGCGTGAATTCGCGCAGCAGGTCGACAGTCGATCCCGGTACCTGCAGCCGGACGTTGATGCCGTTGAAGATCAGGTATCCGTCCGCTGTCTCATCGAGGATGCGGGCCGAGGAGGACAGGACAAGACGAGGCATGCTGGGGCATCTCCAGGTATTGGCCCATCTGCGCGATGCGCCCAAGCCGGGCCGAAGTCTACATCAGCTCGAGATTGGCGTCGTACGTCACCAGCCACGGCGCGCCGCCGCTCTCGATGTCGAGCGGTAGTGGCGATGCTCAACTCGAGACAAGGTGTCTCCGCTTATCCCCCCGAACCCGCTCTGGCGGGCCGGGCTGTGGGTCGTGCCGTTCCATATCGCGGACGTACGGGGTGCCCATGCGATGGCAGTTCAATGGCACGCTGCACTCAAGGACTCCCGCAACGTCGCGGGCACGCCAGCCGATTACTGGGCCTGAGCTTCGAGCCACTCACTGACGTGCGTGGACATTTGGGGACGTACGCCGGGTCCGACTCGCACGCTGCTGTCACAACGCCATGGCATGGCGCAGGGCCGGGCCGTCGCTGTTCCGCGCAATAGATCAAGTTATGTAAACGCTCATCCGTTTCCTCTGCAGCCAGTACTTGAGACTGCCCTGTGGCGGTCCTGCAGTATTTCCGCGGCCGCCCAGCAGATCACGTCGGGCGCCTGGCTTCTCGGCTCCGCGCTCGGTGGTCTCGCCTGGCTGCGACGCCGGGCGTCGCGTTGATGCCCACCGGGCGGCCCCTGTGCCGGCACCTGCCCACGCCGACCCGCATTAAATCAGCCACTCCGGCCGCAGCAGGAGCACGCCGCCGAGCGCCAGCATCACGGTACCGCTGACGAGCTTCAGCCAGCGGCCCGCGCGTTCCGTGAGCCGTCGCCCGCCGAGGGCCAGCACGGCGGCGGCCACCATCAGCGCGTCGTCGGCGATGTATCCGGCGATGTACAGCCCGAGGTAGGCGTAGTACGCGGACGGCGCCAGGCCCTGCTGCGAGAGGACGGCCGTGTAGATCGCCGGGAAACCCGCGGTGCACAGGAGTTCGACGAAGTTCACGACCACCGCGAGCACCGCCACGCCGGCGAGCGAGGCCGGCAGCGCATGCGCGCCGAGCACGCCGCGCATGCGCGCGTAGAGCCCGGGCTTGGCGGCCGCCGGGATGGCGAGCGTCGGCCCGTGGCCGAAGGCGAAGAAATCCTTCACGTTGAGCGCGCCGATCGCGAGCGCGAGCAGGGCGAGCCCGACGCGCAGCGCCGCGGAGAGGCCGACCAGCAGGAACACGTTCAGCCACGCCGCCATGAACAGGAAGTACACGACCCCGCTCGCCGCGACGAAGGTGGTCGCGACGAGCGCCATGCGCCGGCGGTCGCGCAGGTGCACGAGGAGCGAGAGCAGGAAGAGCAGCACCCACATCGCGCAGGGATTGAAGCCGTCGAGAAGGCCGAGCGCGAGGGTGAACAGCGGCAGGCCGAGCCGTTCGG
>JAKLLP010000279.1 GCA_023150055.1 Gammaproteobacteria bacterium
AGCTTGACGCGCCGGTTATCCGGCACTTCGTTGTAGGCCAGCACCTTCAGGCTGGGTACCGCGAAGCGCAGGAATCGTGCGAGCCAGGGCCGCAGCGCCGGGGAGACCAGCAGGACCGCCGGCTGGCCGGCGATTTCCTGGCGCTGCGTGGTCTCCGACAGCTGGGCCTGTACCCGCTCGGCAAGCGTCGGCTCGATACCGCCTTCGCCGCCGCCCTTCAGAGCATCTTGCAAGATCTGTTCCAGCCGGGGCTCGAGCGTGATGACCGGCAGCTCGGCGGTCTCGCCCCCGAGCTTCTGCACGATGCTTCTGCCGAGGGCGGCGCGCACGTGACCGGTGAGGGCCTCCGGGTCCTGGACTGCACGGCCATGCTCGGCGAGCGCCTGGCAGATGGTGCGCATGTTGGTGATGCTCACCTGGTCGCGCAGCAGCTCCTGCAGGACGCGCACGATCACGGAGAGCGGCAGCGTCTTCGGCGTGAGTTCCTCGACGAGTTTCGGGGCGCCCTTGCCGAGCCGGTCGAGCAGTTGCTGGACTTCCTGGTGGCCAAGCAGTTCGTGGGCATTCTCCTGCAGGACCTTGGAGAGGTGCGTGGCGATCACGGTCGGGACGTCGACCACGGTGTAGCCGCGCGCCTGGGCTTCCTCGCGTTGTACCGGGTCGATCCACACCGCATCGAGGTTGAATGCCGGGTCGCGCGTGGGAATGCCCGGTATCGGCTGATCGATATGACCGGGATTGATGGCGAGTTCGCGCTCCGTGTGCACCTCGCCCTGGGCAACCGGTGAGCCGAGCAGGCTGATGCGGTAGCCCTGTGGGGGCAGGTCGAGGTCGTCCCGGATTCGTACGGGTGAAATCAGGAAGCCGAGGTCCTCGGACAGGCGCTTGCGCACGCCCTTGATCCGGCGCATCAGCTCGCCGTCCTGCTTGCGATCCACCAGCGGAATCAGGCGGTAGCCGACGTCGAGCCCGATCGGGTCGGCCTGGCCGACGTCGTCCCAGGACAGCTCCCGGTTCGCCTCGGTCTCCACTGGCTCGCTCGGCGGGGCGGCTTCGGTTGCGGGCTGCTCGCCCCGTTGCTTCTTGCGGTCCAGGGCCACTGCAACCGCGGCGCAGCCGGCGGCAGCGAAGAGGAACGCGAGATTGGGCATGCCAGGCACCAGGCCGAGCAGGCCGAGGATGACGGCCACGACCCGCAGCACGCGCGGATCGCCAAGGAGTTGCTGGGCGAGCTGCCGGCCCATGTCTTCGGCGCGCGACATGCGCGTCACGATGATGGCCACTGCCGTGGAAAGCAGCAGCGAGGGAATCTGTGCGACCAGGCCGTCGCCGATGGTGAGCAGGGCATAGGTCTGGGCGGCATCCGCGACATTCATGTCGTGCTGGAGACTGCCGATCAGGATGCCGCCGATCACGTTGATGAAGACGACCAGGAGGCCGGCGATGGCGTCTCCACGCACGAACTTGCTGGAGCCGTCCATGGCGCCGTAGAAATCCGCTTCGGCGCGCACCTCGGCCCGACGCGCGAGCGCCTCTTCCTGGGTGATGACGCCGGCGTTGAGGTCGGCGTCGATCGCCATCTGCTTGCCTGGCAGAGCGTCCAGGGTGAACCGCGCGCTCACCTCGGAGACGCGCCCGGCACCCTTCGTCACCACGACGAAGTTGATGATGACCAGGATGGCGAAGACGATCACGCCGACGGCGTAGTTACCGCCGATGACGAATTCGCCGAAGGCCTCGATGACCTTGCCGGCGGAGTCGGTGCCCGTGTGCCCCTGCAGCAGCACCACGCGGGTGGAGGCCACGTTGAGCGCGAGGCGCAGGAGTGTTGCGAGCAGCAGAACGGTCGGGAAGATGGCGAAGTCGAGCGGCCGCATGACGTAGACGACCGCGAGCATCACGATCAGCGACAGCACGATGTTGAACGTGAAGAGCGCGTCGAGCACCAGCGGTGGCAAGGGCACCACGACCATGGCGAGCATCGCGAGGATCAGCAGCGGCACGCCCGCGCCGGCGCCGCCGAGGCTGCGCAGGAATCCGCTGGGGCTGCTGGCAGGGGTCGTCATGGTGTGTCCTTTCTAGGGTCTGTCCTCAGTTCGGCGCCTGGCGGTTGCCGTCAGCGCCGGTGCCGGTCCGGGGAGCGACGCCAGCGTGCTGGCGTCGCCCGGACCCGGGCTCGGCCAGGCGGGTGTCCACCTGTACCACCGGTCGGTCCGGCCACGCGGTTCCGGTCTGCATCGCGGCTCTCACGCGCAACACGTAGGTCAACACCTGTGCGACCGCGACGTACAGCGGCGCCGGAATCTCCTGGTTGAGGTTGGTGGTCCAGTACAGGGCGCGGGCGAGGAGCGGTGCCTCGAACAGGGCCACGCGGTTCGTGGCTGCGATCTCGCGGATGCGTGCGGCCATGTGGTCCACGCCCTTGGCGACGACGACCGGGGCGCGCATCCGCGAATCGTCGTAGCGCAGCGCCACCGCGAAGTGGGTCGGGTTGGTCACGACGACGTCGGCTTTCGGGACTTCGCGCAGCATCCGGCGGTTGGCCAGCTGCTGCTGCATCGAGCGTATGCGGCTGCGGATCTCCGGGCGGCCCTCGGTCTCCTTGAATTCCTCGCGCACTTCCTGGCGGGTCATGCGCAGCTCGCGGTTGTGCGACCAGAGCTGGAACGGGACGTCGGCGAGCGCGACCACCAACATGCCGAAGCTGCAGACGACGAGGGTGATCATGATCATGGCGCCGGCGTCGCCGAGCGCGGTCGCGAGCGGCATGGTGCCGAGCGCGATCACGCTGTCCTCCACAAACAGCAGGTAGGCGAGCGCGAGCCCGCCGATGACGAAGGCCTTGGCCAGCGCCTTGGCCACCTCGACCAGGCCGCGCACCGAAAATATCCGCTTGATGCCCTGGATGGGATCGAGCCGGTTGAACTTCGGGGTGAAGGCTTCTGCGCTGAATACCCAGCCGCCCACCGCAACGGCGCCGATGATTGCGGCCAGCCCGAGCACCAGCAGCAGCGGCGCGAAAGCGCCGAGCGCATCGAGGCCGGCCTCGCCGAGTGCGGTCAGCATGAACTGCGGCTGCTCGAGTTGCGACCGCTCGATGGTGAGTCCGCTGCGGACCAGGTTTTCCATCGCGCTACCGAAGTGTGGCTTGGCTGCCGCGAGGATCACGGCACCGCCGAGCAGGACGGAGGCGATGTTCAATTCGCGCGACCGGGCAACCTGGCCCTTGCGCCGCGAGTCTTCACGGCGTTTCGGTGTTGCCTGTTCAGTGCGTTCCTGGAAGTCCCGCTCTGCCATGATCAGCCTCCCGCCATCAACCGGTCGATGGCGCGGAAGGCCTCGGCGAATTGCGTCTGCCAGATCGGTCCGTGCCCGCCGATATCGAGGACCATGACCAGCAGCCCCATCAGCAGCGTGACGGGGAAGCCCACGGCAAAAAGGTTCAGGGTCGGCGCCGCACGGCTGATGACGCCGAAGGTGGCGTTGACCATCAGCATCGCCGCCACCGACGGCAGGGCGAGCTTCAGCGCGCCGACGAACATGATGCCGGCGAAGTCGGCCACCTGCCGTGCATCGGCGGCGTCGAGGCCATTGCCGCCAATGGGGAGGAGATCAAAGCTCGCGGCGAGCAGTTCGATCAACTGCAAGTGCGCGTCCGCCGCCAGCATGAGCAGCGTGGCAATGATGAGGTAGAAGCGGCCGAGCAGGGGGATGCCACCTGACTGCGGATCGACCACCATGGCGAAAGATAGCCCCGTACCGCTGGACACGATCTGGCCGCCGAGCACGGCCGCCTCGATCGCGAGCTTGAGCAGAAACCCGATCGCTATGC
>JAKLLP010000027.1:0-254 GCA_023150055.1 Gammaproteobacteria bacterium
GAAAAGGCTTACATGGGCCGACCAGGGGACGAGGCCGCGAAACATCACGCCGGCGTGATCGCAGCACGCCCCGCCTGAGGCAAACCGCCGCTGTTTGTTGACCGGTCGTCGCCAAGCGGGCATCCTGTCGACAAGACACAGCGTCGATAAAAAATCGAACGCCGCGACGACCGGAGACCGCCATGTTTCTCGCGCTGCGCGATCTCGCCTACGCCAGGGGTCGCTTTTTCCTGATGGGCCTGGTGGTGGCGCTG
>JAKLLP010000027.1:264-4928 GCA_023150055.1 Gammaproteobacteria bacterium
TCGGGGCTGTCGGCCGGGCTGATCAAGAACAACGTCTCCGGGCTGATGCAATTGCCCGTCTCGCATATTGCCTTCGAGTACGACGACGAGCCCAATTACCGGGCAAGCCTCGTCGACCGGAGCATGTGGGAAGGCTGGGCCACGAGGCCGGGCGTCACGGCGGCCGAGCCATTCGGCCATACGATTTTCAACGCCCGTGGTGCCGACGACGAGCCACTGGAGCTGGCGCTCTGGGGGGTGCGGCCCGGCCGATTCACCGAGCCTGCGGTGACGAGCGGCGAGCAACTCGGTGGCAGCGCGGATGGCGTGATCATCTCCCGCATCCTGGCCGAAAAGGGTGTGCAGATCGGCGATCGGATCACGCTCGACCGCGTGCTGACGGAGCTTCAGGTCATCGGCATCACCGAGGAGGCTAACATCGGCCATATTCCGATCGTCTACGCGCCACTGCCGAAATGGCAGGAGGCCACCTACGGGCCGCCGGGCGGCATGCCGCCGGGGGAGAAATTCCCCGAAGTCGTCTATGACTATGCCAGCGTCATTGCCCTGCAGCTCGACGAAGGGCTCGACACGGCCGCAATCCGGGAAGTCGACGAGGAACTCGGCACCACGACGCTGCCCAAGGTCGAGGATGCTTACGAGGCCTCGACCGGCTACATCGACGAGGTGCGCTCGGTCAGTCTCATCCAGTACGCGTTGATCACGATCGCGACGGTAGTCATCGGCGCCTTTTTTGCCATCTGGACCATCCAGCGCACCGCCGAGATCGGCCTGGTGAAGGCGCTCGGCGCATCGAATGCGTACTTGCTCAGGGACTCGCTCGGCCAGGCATTCCTGCTGCTCGCTGCCGGCACGGTCGTGGGCCTCGGCGGCGGGTTATGGGTCGGGCAGTTGTTCATGAAAGCGGGACGGCCCTTCATGTACGTGCCCGAAACCGTCGCTGGCGCGGTCATCTCGCTGTTGATCGCGGGCCTGGTCGGCGGCGCGCTGTCCATCCGCCGGATCACCGCGGTCGACCCCATCATCGCCCTGGGGAGGGACCGGTGAGCCTGCGTACCGAGGAGGTGTCTCTTTCTCTCGGCGACGGCGCGCAGCAGGTGAGGGCGCTCGACCGGGTATCGCTGGCGCTGGAGGCGGGCGAGCTGATGGCGGTCGTCGGGCCATCGGGGGCCGGCAAGTCGAGCCTGCTGGCGGTATGCGGCGGCCTGCGCAGGCCGAGCAGCGGCAAGGTCTTCATCGACGGCGTGGAGGTCACGGCGCTGGCGCCCGAGCGGCTCACGGAGGTACGACGCAGCTCGATCGGCTTCGTGTTCCAGCAGTCGAACCTCGTGCCCTCGCTCAACTCGCTCGATCAGCTGCTGCTGATGGCGCACCTCGGCGGCCGGCGGCCGGCCCGCGCGGATCGTGAGCGGGCGCTCGCCTTGCTGCGCGAAGTCGGCATGGACAAACACCTCGAGCGCCGCCCCGGGCAGCTCTCGGGCGGCGAGCGGCAGCGGGTCGGGATAGCGCGCGCCCTGATGACCGGTCCGGCCCTGCTCCTGGTCGATGAGCCGACCTCGATGCTCGACCATCAGCGGGGACGGCAGATCGTGGAGCTGCTCGCGCGGCAGTGCCACGAACACAGGGTCGCCGCGCTGATGGTCACGCACGATGCGGGTATGCTGGAGTTCGCGGACCGCGTCGTTCAGATCAGCGATGGTCGTATCACGGAGGACGTCAGGGAAGATGCCGAGAATTGAAGCACCAACCATCCAGGAGCACGTGCGCCTGCAGACCGAGCGGTTGCTCGATGCAGCGAGTGCCATTTTCCGCAGGCAGGGATTTCACGGCACCGACATGGGCGATATCGCTGCCGCCGTGGGCCTCGCCCGCAACTCGCTCTACCGCTACTACGCCAACAAGGAGCACATCCTCGTCGCCTGCGTGCAGCGTGATATGGGCCCGTTTCTCGCGCAGATCCATGCGCTCGAAACGCGGTATCCGGACGCCCGTGCCCGCATCGATGCCTGGATAGACCTGTTGATCGACATTGCCACCGGGCCCTCGCACGCCACGATGGACCTGATCAGCGAGATCCGGGAGGCGTCGCCCGATCTGCGCCGGCAGATCCTCGAGCTGCACAAGGCGCCAAATACCGTCCTCGAGACGGCGGTCAGGACCGTGCTGGGCCGGCAGCGCCGCGATTCCGCGCTGCTGACCGCCATGATCGCGGGCATGGTCCAGTCGGGTGCCGGCCAGGCGATCCGCCGCAAGTCGCAGGTGGCCGTGAAGCAGGAACTGAAATCCGCCGTGGCGCGGTTGTTGAGGCCCTAGTGCGGTGTTACGCGGATAGCCTGTCACCCATGCCCGCCCTTGCGGCAGGAGGTCTGCGCCGTCGCTCCCGCCCACGTTCATCGATACTCGCTTTGGGCGCAGACTCCCGCCTCCGGGCGGCCATTGCGGGCAAGGGATCCGTGAAACGCCACAATAGCCGGAGAACGACATGTCAGAACTCGATGCGATCCAGTCAGTGAGCCGCCGGCGCGGCGGCATCACGGCATTGGCTATCGCCGCGCTTGCCGCGGCGACCGTGGTCGCGCAGGAAGATCACAGCCGACACCAGCATGGCGGCGCGGTGCCGATGGATGCAGAAGGCAGGCGGCTGGTTTCGTACGACGTTCGCCACGAGATGTCGCCCGCCGACATGGCCGGGTTGCGAGCGAAAGTCGCGCTCTATCGCGGCATGACGGACCGCGAACTCGAGATGAACATGAACGCCATGGGACCGGACTACAGCTGGTACGTGAGCGATCCGGGCCTGAAAGGCGACACGGGGGTGCTGATCCTGGCCCATGGGGTGGGCGAGAACAGCGACCGCGCCATGAAGAAGACATTCGAGACCATCGGGGCGAAGCGTCCGACGGCCATCGGCTTCGGCATGTCGATGATGAGCTCGGCGCATCTGCAGGCCGCCGTCGACGACCTGGTGGCCCGCGGCGTGAAAAAGATCGTGCTCGTCGACGAGGGCACGACCAGCGAGCACAACTCGCTCAGCCGGCACTGGAAGTACATCTTCGGCATGCATCCTGAGCCGAGCTATCTCGAGGTGCCGAAAGTCACGGCGCCCGGCGTGAAGTTCGCCTGGACGGGGCATTTCGACGACAGCCCGCTCATCACCGGGATTCTCTACGAGCACGCGAAGTCGGTGAGCCGCAACCCGCCGCGTGAGTCGCTGATCATCGTCGGGCATGGTCCCGAGGACAGCGCCGACAACACCCCCGACCTCGCGATCCTGCAGGCCCACGTCGATCGTATCGCCGCGAAGAAAGAGTTCGCCGAGGTCAGGATCATCAATCTGCAGGACGATGCCATCAAGCCGATCCGCGAATCCAATGTCCGGACGTTGCGCAAATGGGTGCAGCAGGCCGCTCGCCAGGGCAATGACGTGATCGTCGTGGCGATCGCTGCCGCCAGCTGGGGAGTCCAGAACCACATCAGGCAGGACCTGCGCGGCCTCGAGTACACCTTTGCCGAGCAGGGCTTGTCGGAGAACCCGAAGTTCCTCGAGTGGGTGGCGGGCCTCATCGAGGAGGGCGCCGGTGGCTGAGCGCGGCGGCAACGCCGCGCGCCCGCAGCGGCTGCTCGTGCTGATGCTCGCGGCCGCGGGCTTCGGCGCCGGCATCGCCGCGGCTATCTGGTCGGCCGGCTTTCTGCCGTTCGGCACGGCGCGCCAGGCCGCGATGGAGCTGCCACGGGTGCCGGGCGGGTTCAGCCTGGTCGCGGCGGATGGCAGCACGGTGGGCTGGGACGAACTCGGTGGCAGGCTGCAGCTGGTCTTCTTCGGCTTCACGAACTGTCCGGAGGCCTGCCCGGCCACGTTGTCGAAGGCCACGCAGGCGCTCGAGAGGCTCGGTGGGCGCGGTGCCGCGGTGCGCGTGCTGCTCATATCGGTGGACCCGGAGCGCGACACGCCGGGGGTCATGGCGGCCTACGCGTCTTCCTTCGGTGAGCGAGTGGTCGGGCTGACGGGCAGCGCCGAACAGGTCGCCGCTGCCGCGGCGGCCTTCGGTGTCTTCTACGCCAAGGTGCCGATGGAGGGGATGGACGGTGAGTACATGATGAACCACACCGCAAGCATGTTTCTGCTCGGGCCCGGTGACGAAATCCTCGAAATCGTGTCCTACGGCGCCGGAGCGGACGAGATCGTCGCCGCCATCGACCGCCACATTTGAGGCAGTCGGTTCGCATGCTGTTCAGCGCCGCAGCCGCGCAGCCAGCCATTGCCATGCGGTGGCGAGCAGCAGGAGCGCCACCAGGAGCTGTACCGTGACGACCAGGGTGAGCTTGAGCCGCTTGGCTACGACCAGGGCCGTGGCAAGACCTGTCGACACCTCGGGGTATGACAGGATCGCCGCCAGTGCCGCGAGATTCTCGACCCAGTCGAAGAGGGTACCCGCCATCAGCAGCGGAAACAGCGAGCGCCCTGCGGCGAGCGCATAGGCCTCCGGAAACGAACGGCGCAGGCAGAAGGCGGCGATCGCGGCGAGAAACAGGCCGGCGGCGAACGGGAAGACGTAGTCGATCGCGGTGAACAGGAAATACTGCCGGCGCGCATCGTCCGTGTAGGCGCGAAGCTGCTCGGCCACCTGTGCGGCCGCCAGGTCGTTCTGCAGATCGAACGGTTG
>JAKLLP010000027.1:4938-12495 GCA_023150055.1 Gammaproteobacteria bacterium
CGCCGCGGGCGGAGCAAGGGCGTAGAATCAGCGCCCCGCCGGCGACGGCGGGGAAGGTCTCGCCGATCTGCATCAGGGCGCCCAGGGATGTGACGAATACCACCGTGGTGGCGATGAAGAGCCAGCCACTGCACGAGATCCGGATGATCAGTCGATTCAATCCGCCGATCATGATGCCTGCGCTCCCCCGGCCTGCATGGCGGGCATCATAGCCGAGCTGGTCGTGGTCGAGCGTCATGGGGAAAATGCGGGGACGGTATGGAGACGGGGTAGCCGCATGTCTTACTGGCTGATGAAATCAGAGCCGACAGTGTTCAGCATCGACGACCTGGCACGCGTTCGCGTCACGCCGTGGGAGGGCGTGCGCAATTACCAGGCCCGGAACTTCATGCGGGATGGAATGCGCAAGGGGGATCTCGCGTTCCTGTATCACTCGAGCTGCGAGGTGCCGGGCATCATGGGGGTGATGGAGATCGGGCGCGAGGCGTACCCGGATCCGAGCCAGTTCGATCCGGGCTCGCCCTATTTCGATCCGGCGAGCCGGCCTGATGACCCTCGCTGGTTGATGGTGGACGTCCGCTATCGGCGCCGCCTGCCCCGCGCGATCACGCTAGCGGAGCTCAGGACGCACAGGGAGCTTGCCGCGCTGGCCTTGCTCCGCCGCGGTAACCGGCTCTCGATCATGCCCGTCACCGGGAAGCAGTGGCAGTTCATCCTCGCCCTCGCCTGACGACAGCAGGGTTCAACGCACATCGGCGGGGCGCTATCTGACAGCAGAGCGCTGCGGCCCGGGAGCGCCTGCGCCGGGACACTCGCTGCGCACGTCCCTGTGCTGCGCTCGTTCGGGGTTCCGGCGCGCGGCTCCACACGCCCGTTACAGGCGCTCCCCGGGCCTTGCGCCCAGGCGCGCGGCATTCACCGGCGAAGCTGGCTGGCCCAATGCGCCCCGCCGATCGGCGATCGAGCCAACAAAAGTTCACCCATTTGGGTGATGACAGGCCTTCGGGGCATCGGTCACAGTTGCCGGCGGTGTCGCTGTGCGGCGCGGTGGCGGAGTTGGCCCGCTGCCGGGTCGTTGCAGCGCGCCTCAGGCGGCCGCTACGGACGTCTGTGTACCCTGGGCCGGGCCGCGAGGTCCGGTCCAGGGTGCGTTCAATCTCCGCGCGCTTCCCGGTGGAGGATTTCCTGGCGCACCTCGTTGATCTGGGTGCCTGGTGCCGAGGCTTGTCGCGCCTCGCACCGCGGATTGCGCGGGCAGGCGGTGCTTCGCGGGCAGATCAGGCTCGCCGGGTTGGCCAGCGCTTCGCTGATCCAGGCGATGTTGAGCACCTTGCCGATGGCGCGCAGTGACCTGGCCGCGGCGGCCGGTACTGCAGCCTCCCCACCGCGCCGCCGGCAGGCATCGGCCACCGACCGCACCAGCTCTGCAGCGTCGATACCCTGGGATTCGAGCGCCGGGACGAGGTCGACGCCCACGGACAGCACATGCGGGTTGCCAGCCATGTCGCGCGTGCGCAGCGAGTGACAGCAGTACAGGAGCGCCCGCTCGCCGTCCTGGAGGATGGAGATCTGCGACGAGGGACTCGCGCCCCGATGCACGTCCAGCATCCGGAACACGGCCCAGCGCGGACAGGGGTCGGTCACCATGGCCATGTTCCCCCAGGGCAGCGGTATGCCGTTGCCGCGGTAGACCGCACGCAGGAAACCGGGCGGATAGGCGTCGAAGAAGTGCCAGTGCCGATAGGGCGACACCGCGGTCATGCGTCGCATGATCACCGATGGCGTCAGCTCGAGCTTCCTGCCTGCGGGTTCGACCCGGTAGCTTTCGCGTGCCAGGAAGCGTCGATACGGTTGTCGCGGACAAAGGAGCGCGCCGGCGAAGAAACTGCACTCGAAATCCCGCCAGGCGTACAGGACATCCTGGGTATCCATGCCGCCGGGGCTCTGGTGACCGTCGTCCGGGCTGCCACCCATCTCTCCGCCGGTGGCGTGCGCCGACTTCAGGCCGTCGCCGCCGTGCAGGACCTTGTGGGCAATGTGCGAGGCGAGGTCGAACTTGAGTCTCGCCGTGTCCTTCTGCAGCTGCCGGTTCACGTACACGCTCGATGGCGACTCGAAGAACGAGCGCACCATGCTGCGAACCTTGCGGTCGTTGTCGCGGGCGAGCACCGGCCTCTTGTCGAACCAGTGGATTTCCAGGCCATTGCGCCGACACAGGCCGAGCAAGCCGTCCACCGACAGCGGGAACTGCCTCGACCCGACCTGCTCCGCGGAGCGCTCGAGATCCGGGAAGTCGTTCTGCGCCTTTTCCTGGTAGGAGCGGATCAGCAGGTGCGCAAACTGCCGGCCGGTCGTTCCCGTCTGCGACAGGAGTTCGGGGATGGCGGCCTCGAGCAGCTCGCGGGAGAAAAGAAACCCCGGCTCGAGCGGCACCCGGGTCACGCCCCCGCCTTTCGCGCGGCGCGGGATGTCGACTTCGGGATTTCCGTCAAGGAACCAGCGGGGCTCTTTCTGAAAGACTGCGGCGAGCAACTCCAGCAATTCCTGGGAGGGAATGCGCTGCCCCGTCTCGATCATGCTGAGGTAGGAGACCGACGGTGCCAGGGCGGCATTCAACTGTATGCAGCGCGCCGAGACGTCCTGCAAGGTCAGTCCGTTGCGCTTGCGCAGCCCGCGGATCTTGGGCCCGAGGAAGTGGCTCTTGCGAAGCAGACCCGACATAACACTAATGTGAAATTTACACTGTGAAATTTCCAATGTGAAATTTTGCAGGGATGCTGGCCTAAGATCAACCCATGCGAACCGCACCCAGTCCAGGATCAACCCCTGCCGTCGTCGAAGAGGCGAGGCCGCAGGTCGCCCCGTTGCCCTGCGAGGAAGGCGCCGCCGTCCTTCACGACCAGGCACTTGGCCTGCTCGCGCATCTGCACCGCCGGTTCGAGTCCCGGCGCCGGGAACTGCTCGCCGTAAGGCGGGAGCGCCAGGCAGCGATCGACGCGGGCGAGACCCCGGACTTTCTCCCCGGCACCACGGCGCTGCGCGCGGCGCCGTGGCGCATCGCGCCGGTGCCCGCCGACCTCCTCGACCGCCGCGTCGAGATTACCGGTCCGGTGGACCGCAAGATGATGATCAATGCCCTCAATTCGCAGGCGCGGGCGTTCATGGCCGATTTCGAGGACTCCTGCGCCCCCACCTGGGAGAACATCGTCCGCGGGCAGGTGAATCTGCGCGATGCCGTCGACCGCAGCATCCGCTACACGGACCCCGGCACCGGTCGCGACTACCGGCTGGCGGAGCGCCCGGCGACCCTGCTGGTCCGTCCGCGCGGCTGGCACCTGCCGGAGAAGCATGTCCGCATCGACGGTGAGCCGGTCTCGGCCGCACTGTTCGATTTTGCGGTCTTCCTCGCCAACAACCACCGCGAACTCGCCCGTCGCGGCACAGGCCCGTACTTCTACCTGCCGAAGCTCGAGAGCCACCTCGAGGCGCGGTTGTGGAACGAGGTCTTCGTCGCGGCCCAGGAATGGCTCGGCATGAAGCGCGGCACCATCAAGGCCACGGTGCTGATCGAGACCATCCTTGCGGCCTTCGAGATGGACGAGATTCTCTATGAGCTGCGCGAGCACTCGGCCGGCCTCAACTGCGGCCGCTGGGATTACATCTTCAGCTTCATCAAGAAATTCCGTAACCGGCCCGGTTTCGTGCTGCCGGACCGCGGCAGCCTGACGATGGATCGCGACTTCCTCGCCGCGTACGTGAACCTGCTCATCCGGACCTGTCATCGGCGTGGCGCCCATGCCATGGGCGGGATGGCGGCCCAGATACCCATTCGCGGTGACGAGCAGGCCAACGCTGCCGCCATGGCGCGGGTGAAGGCGGACAAGATGCGTGAGGCGCATGCCGGCCATGACGGTACCTGGATCGCCCATCCCGGCCTGGCCGCGGTGGCGCTCGAGGCCTTCGCTGCCGTCATGTCCGGCCCGAACCAGATCGACCGGCTGCGCGAGGACGTGCACGTCGGGTCTGCCGACCTGCTGCGGGTGCCGGAGGGACCGATCACCGATGCCGGATTGCGCCACAACATCCGCGTCGGCGTTCAGTACCTGGAGGCCTGGCTCGGGGGACAGGGCTGCGTGCCGCTCTACCACCTGATGGAGGACGCAGCCACGGCGGAAATATCCCGCGCCCAACTCTGGCAGTGGCTGCGCCATGGCGCGCGTACCGAGGATGGTGCGGTGATCGACGCCGAGCGGTTCGACCGTGCACTGCGCGAGGAGCTCGACGTGATCGCCGGCGAGGTCGGCACGCAGCGCTTCGAGACGGGCCATTTCGACACGGCCGCGCGCCTGTTCGGCCAGATGATCCGAAAGAATGACTTCGACGAGTTCCTGACCCTACCCGCCTACGACTACCTGCCCTGAGGAACAACCATGAACAAGCAGATGCAGATGGATGCGGAACAACTTCGCCGTGAATGGTCGGACAGCCCGCGCTGGGCGGGGGTCGAGCGCGCCTACAGCGCCGAGGACGTGGTGCGGCTGCGTGGCTCGGTGCACGTCGAGCACACGCTGGCGCGGATGGGCGCCGAGAAGTTCTGGCGGTTGCTGCAGACCGAAACCGTCGTCACGGCGCTCGGCGCGGTCACCGGCAACCAGGCGGTCGAGGAAATCCAGGCAGGACTCAAGGCGATCTACTGCTCGGGCTGGCAGGTGGCCGGTGACGGCAACAGCGCCGGCGAGATGTATCCCGACCAGAGCCTCTACCCGGTCGACTCGGTGCCGAAAATGGTCGAGCGGATCAACAACGCGTTTCTCCGCACCGACCAGATTCACCACATGAGCGGCGATGGGCGCATCGACTGGTTCGCGCCGATCATCGCCGACGCCGAGGCTGGTTTCGGCGGCAATCTCAACGCCTTCGAACTCACCAAGTCGTTGATCCGCGCCGGCGCCGCCGCGGTCCACTTCGAGGACCAGCTTTCGTCCGCCAAGAAGTGCGGCCACCTCGGCGGCAAGGTGCTGGTGCCGACCCAGGATGCGATCAACAAGCTCGTGGCTGCCCGGTTCGCTGCCGACGTCATGGGGGTGCCTACCGTCCTCATCGCGCGCACCGACGCCGATGCGGCCGGCCTGCTCCAGTCCGACTTCGACCCGCGTGACGCGAAGTTTCTCACCGGCGCGAGAACCGGCGACGGTTTCTTCGAGGCCCGGGCCGGGCTCGAGCAGGCGATCGACCGAGGCCTCTCCTATGCGCCCTTCGCCGACCTCATCTGGTGCGAAACATCGAAGCCGGATCTGGCCCAGGCGGAGAAGTTCGCGCGGGCCATTCACGGGAAATACCCAGGCAAACTGCTCGCCTACAACTGCTCGCCGTCGTTCAACTGGAAGGCCAATCTTCCCGCCGAACGGCTCCGCGATTTTCGCGAGCAACTGGCGGCCATGGGTTATCGCTTCCAGTTCATCACGCTCGCCGGCTGGCACGCGCTCAACCTGTCGATGTTCGAACTCTCGCGCGCCTACCGTGAGGAGGGCATGCTCGCCTACTCGCAGATGCAGCAGCGCGAGTTTGCCAACGAAGTCCATGGATTCCGCGCGACCCGGCACCAGGCCTTCGTCGGTACCGGCTATTTCGATGCCGTGCAGACCGCGATCTCCTCCGGTCAGGCCTCGACCACGGCGATGGCCGGCAGTACCGAGACCGCCCAGTTCCGCAGCGGCACATGAGGGTGCGCTCGCTGCGCGGGGCGGCTTGAAGGGACCGGCACGAGTGGACGGTGGCGCAGAGATGCCGGCACTGGCGAAAGATGTCGCTGCAGCGATCTTCGGCGCTTTCCAGGCATACAACGACGAGTTTCGCCGTATCACCCGACGAGCCAGCCGTCGCTTCGAGGAGCGCGAGTGGAAGCTCGGTGCCCGTGATGCGGTGGAGCGCATAGAACTTTACGATCGCCGCGTCGAAAAGTGCCTCGCCTCCCTGGTCGGGCGCATGGGACATCGTATCGCCGACGACAGGACCTGGGCTGCCGTGCGCGAGGCGTTCGGCGCGATGATCGCGCAGTGTCCCGATCGGGAGTTCTACAAGACGTTTTTCAATTCACTGACACGCAGGGTGTTCGGGACCATAGGCGTGAACGCAGGAGTGGAGTTCATCGCCCTCGACCTGGAGCCGACCCTGGATGCTGGAGAGATACCCTCACGAACCCTGCCGATGAACGGCGATCCTGCGCCGGCGCTGGAGGCACTGCTGGGATCGCTGCCCTGGGGTCAGCTCATCGGCAACCGTCCGGCGGCGGTGCAGGGCATCTGCGCCGAGATAACGGGGTTCACCGCCGCCCGTGGACTCGTAGGCGGCGTACGGCAGATCGAGATGCTCGAGCCGGTCTTTTACCGGTCCACCCGCGCTTATCTGGTTGGCCGGATGATCGGCGCCGACTGGTCCTTGCCGCTGGTCGTAGCGCTCAAGCACGACGACGAGGGCGTCAGCGTGGATGCGGTGATGATGTCCGAGTACGAAGTGCGTCCCTTGTTCGGATTCTCGCGCTCCTATTTCCACGTCGACCTGGCCGCCGTCGGCGCGGCGGTGCGCTTTCTGCGGACGATCATGCCCGGCAAGCCGACCGACGAGATCTATACCGTGCTCGGGCGCGCCAAGCAGGGCAAGACCGAGCGTTACCGCACGTTGTTCCGGCACCTGCAGGATTCGGTCGACATGTTCACGCATGCCGAAGGCGAGCGCGGCATGGTCATGATCGTGTTCACGCTGCCCTCGCTCGATATCGTGTTCAAGGTCATCCGGGACCGGTTCTCCTATCCGAAGACCGCCACGCGCGAGGAGGTCATGGAGAAATACCGGTTCGTGTTCCGCCACGACCGTGTCGGCCGGCTGGTCGACGCGCAGGAGTTCCGGCGGTTGCGGTTTCCACGGGCCCGATTCGACGGCAGCCTGCTCGACGAGTTGCTCCGCGAGGCGAGTCTCGGCTGTCGCATCGAGGGTGATGACCTGATCGTCGAGCACTGCTACATCGAGCGCAGGATGAAGCCGCTCAACGTGTACCTCGCCGCAGCCGACGCTGCCGCTGCCCGGCGCGCGATCCGCGACTATGGCCAGGCCATCCGCGACCTGGCGCTGAGCAACGTGTTTCCGGGTGACCTGCTCCTGAAGAACTTCGGCGTTTCGCGCCATGGCCGCGTCATCTTCTACGACTATGACGAGCTGTGCCTCGTCACCGAGTGCAACTTCCGGAGCAGTGGCTGGAGTTCCTCGGCATCCGCGGCGATCTGCGCGCGGAATTCCTGGCTCATCACGCCGACCTGCTGAGCGCCGCGTACTGGCGTCACCTGCGCGCGATGCACGAGGCGGAGCGTCACCTCGAGGTCGTGCCGTACCTGGCCCGGCACATCGCGGCGCCGGCCGGTTCCTAGCACTCAGCTCAAAATTGCTGCGCGGTCCTGATCCGGGCTCCGGCGGTGCTCGGTACCTTTACCTACTGGCCCGTCGGCTGCGCTTCCTCCCCGCCAGGCTGCCGCCCGCTCGCGACGTCTCGAGACAGGTTCTGGG
>JAKLLP010000280.1 GCA_023150055.1 Gammaproteobacteria bacterium
GCTGCACGGCAGGCCAGTCGTTCTCGGCCATCACGATCGTCGGCTCCACGAAATATCCCGCGCGCTTCACCCGGCGCCCCCCGGTCAGGATTTTTGCGCCCTGCTGCCGCAACTCTGCAATGGTGGCGAGATAACGCTCGACAGCCGTCTCGTCGATGAGGGGCCCCATGAGTGTGCCTTTCTGCAGCGGATCGCCGATGCGCACCTGCCGGTAGGCCGCCACGAGTCGCTTCGTGAGTTCCTTCACGCGCGAGCGATGCACGAGGAGCCGTCGCGTGGTCGTGCAACGCTGCCCGGCCGTGCCGACTGCGCCGAAGAGAATCGCGGGTACCGCCAGATCGAGGTTGGCGTCCTCGTCCACGACGATCGCGTTGTTGCCGCCGAGTTCGAGGAGGTACTTGCCGAGTCGCCCGGCGACGCGCTGCGCGACCTGCCGGCCGGCAGCGCAGGAGCCGGTGAAGGACAGCAGGTCGATGCGCGCGTCATCGACGAAGCGTCCGGCAAGGCGCATGTCGTCCGTGTTGAGCAGGCTGAAAACCTGCGGGAAGCCGCCGTCGGCGAGCACCTCGTTGCAGAGTCTCTGCACGGCGATGCTGGCGAGCGGCGTCTTCGGCGAGGGCTTCCAGATGCAGGCGTTGCCGCAGACCGCGGCGATGAACGCATTCCAGGACCACACGGCGACGGGGAAGTTGAAGGCGGTGACGATGCCGACCAGGCCGAGCGGGTGCCACTGTTCGTAGAGCCGGTGCCGCGGTCGTTCCGAAGGCATGGTGAGCCCGTAGAGTTGGCGCGACAGCCCGACCGCGAAATCCGCGATGTCGATCATCTCCTGGACTTCGCCGTCGCCTTCGGCCTTGATCTTGCCCGACTCGCGGGCGACCAGCGTGCCGAGCGGGTCCTTGTGGGCCCGCAGCGCGTCGGCGATCGCGCGAATGGCTTCGCCGCGCCGGGGTGCCGGGATGTCGCGCCATTGCTGGAAGGCCTCCCAGCTCGCGCCGAGGAGTTCCTCGTAGTCTTCGTTGGTCGCGCCGCTCACCTCGCCGAGCGGCTTGCCCGTGGCGGGTTCGATGGAGGTGAAACGCGGTGCGCGTGCTCCGCGACGCCAGCCGCCGGCAAACGACACCCCGGGGTTGGTGCGCGCGATACCCAGTCTGCGGTGCGGCTGCTTCATGACTCAGGCGCCGTCGGCGATGCGCTGGTGCCCGGCCTTGCCCTGCGCGACCAGGCGCAGCGAGACGTCCTTGGCGGATTGCCCGTCGAAGTGGCGGCCGAAGCGGTTCGCGAGGACCGCGGCCAGCGGCAGGTTTTCCTGTCGCAGCAGGCCACGATAGCGCCCGGGGGTGGCCAGCACGAGATCGAGTGCCGCGCACAGCCCTGCTGCCGTCGTCACCTGGATGGCCGACCAGAGTCGCCCGGCGATGACCTGCGGATAGACCTTGTTCACGTAGTTCTCTTCCCTGAAAACTCCCTCCTGCATGCCCGTCACCGCCACGTAGATGAGCACGACGTCCTGCAGGGTCTGCGGTACCGCGTTCTCCAGGATGCGCTTCAGCGTGGCGCGGTCCTGGTTCAGTTTCAGGCCCGTCATCAGCAGGCGCATCTGTTCGCAATGCCCCGGGTAACGGATGGTCTTGTAGTCCATGTTCTCGACGCGGGCGCCAAAGCTTTCCGCGAGCGAGCCGAGTCCGCCCGAGGTGTTGAACGCCTCGTAGAGCTGGCCATCGATCTCGATTTCCTCGCGACCTTCCAGCGGCAGGACCTCGCGCCGTCGACCATCGACGACCGAGACGCAGGGATTGCCGTACTCGTTGATGAGCCCGTCGGTGGACCAGGTGAGCGAGTACTTGAGCACGTTGTTGGGGTGCTGGGGCAGGGCCCCGACCCGCAGCTTGACGCTGCGCAGGCTGTCGAAGTGACGGATGAGTTCGGCCGCGGCGATGCTGACGAAGCCGGGAGCGAGCCCGCACTGCGGCGCAAAGGTCGTTGCGGCCCCGTCGGCCACCGTCCTGACGGTCTCGGCAAGCGCGATGTCCTCGGTCAGGTCGAAGTAGTGCAGGCCAGCGGCGCGCGCCGCTTCGGCGATACCGCGGTTGCAATGATGGGGCAGGGCGGAGACGAGCGCGTCGAGCCCGGTCTCGGCGGCGTAACGCTCGAGAGCCGCGCGGTCGGTAGCATCCAGTTCGAGCGCGGTGATGGCATCGAGGCCATGGGCGCTGGCGACGGCGGCTGCCGCCCCGGTCTGGTTGTCGGCCAGATGCACCGCGTAGTCGCCGCTGTCGGCGAGCAAACCGGCGATAAGCGAGCCGATCTTGCCGGAGCCGAGAATCAGAACACGATGCATCACGCGCCCTCCCGGAGTCGGGGCTCATTCTGCCAGCGAGTGGCAGCCAACGCGACCGGCACCGGTTAATATTGCGGCTTTCGACACGCCGTCGGTCTGCGAGGGGAGAGCATGTCGCCAGCATTTTCGCGTCGCACCTTTGTCTGGAGCGCCGGCCTCGTCGGGCTGGTTTCGGCCACGGATGCCCTCCCGCGGGTGGGCGGCGAACAGCCGCGCGAGGCGCCCGATCTCTCGCTCCCGGCCAACAACCTGCGCGAACTGATCCGCATGCAGGCCTCGCTGCGGGAGCAGGATGTGCCGTGGTGGTACGACGGCACGATCTACGCCGTCGAGCCGGGCAAGCATCCGCAGGCGCTCTTTCGCTTCGAGGGCATGGAGATCTACTGGATGCGCCACCTGCCCGGCGGCGACTACGAACTCATCGGCAACACCGTGACCTTCTACCGCGATCTCGCCACCGGCGAGTGGCTCGATACCTTCGAGAATCCCTTTACGGGGAAGATCAACGCTGTGACGCCGGCCGTGCAGGGCGGCGGGCCCGGGCGCGGCTTCAATTACTCCGTGAAGGGCATACGGTTCACGAAGCTGATGGACCAGTTGCCGGAGAGGCCGCTGGTGCTCGACTGGTCATTCGTACGCGACGTGGTGTGGATGCACAACGAGACGGCGTATCCGCCCGGCCTGCCGCCGCCACGCGCGCAGCGCCAGACGATGTTCGCGCCCGTCGCCAGCATGCTCGACGACAGCCTCGACAGCCTGCCCGCCTTGTTCAGTTCGACGGTCATACAGCCGTGGCCGAAGTGGATGGAGATGGGTGATCGCCCCGGTCATGTCGTCTGGCATGCGTCGGGTGCGAAGCTCGGGTCGATCGATGAGCTGCCCGGTGACTATCGCCGCCGCGCCGAGCGGGATCACGCCGCGCTCATGACCGCCAACCCGGCCGGCAATGCCCGGCCGCCCTCGGATCTTTCCAAGTGACGGCTCGTCAGCGGAGGTGATGGATCATGATGCATAGCAGTCTTCTCGGCGCGCTCGGCAATCGCCGCCAGGCATTGCAGACCTTTTTCTCGGTTGGCACTGTCGCCACGGGCCTCGCGCTCACGGGTTGCGCGCCGTCGCCCTCGCCCTCGCCCGGGCAGCCGCAGCCGCCGCGGCGCGAGCCGGTGGATTTCGACGATCCGGCGCAGAACCTCAGGGCATTCATCAAGCTGACGGGCGATCTCGATCCGCAGGCCGAGACGGTCGGCTGGTTCGGCGGCACCGTATTCGCCGTGACCACGCCGGACAAGCCGCTTGCGCCGCTCCTCGGTGTCGAGGGCTTCGGCGTGCTGCGCGTCGCCGCCCAGCCCAACGGGGCCTGGCGCATGTTCAATCGCGAGATCGCCTTTTACAAGGATCTCAAGACCAACGAGTTCATCGACCAGTGGACCAACCCGTTCACCGGCGAGACCGTCGAGGTCAGCCCCATTCACAACCTGGTGGT
>JAKLLP010000281.1 GCA_023150055.1 Gammaproteobacteria bacterium
GGTGATGGTTCGCACTTCTTTCGGCAGGCCGGACATCTCGGCAATGCCGCCGCCGTTGTCGGTGATGGGGCCGTAGGCGTCGAGCGCCACGATCATGCCGGTCATCGACAACATCGAGGTCGCGGCGATCGCGATGCCGTAGAGCCCACCCATGGTGTATGCGCCCCAGATCGCCACGCAGACGGCGAGCACCGGCAGTGCGGTGGATTTCATGGACACCGCCAGGCCGGCAATGATGTTGGTGGCGTGGCCGGTCTGCGAGGCGGAGGCGACGTGCTGTACCGGGCTGTATTCCGTCGCCGTGTAGTACTCGGTGATCCAGATCAGCACGCCGGTGAGCGCAAGACCGATGACGGCCGAGCCGAAATACGCCATGGCCTGGTCGGCCATCATTGCCTGCGAAACCGGGAAGAAACCGATCAAGGCGATCACGCCCGAGACGATCACGCCGCGATAGAGCGCGTTCATGATCTTGCCACCGTCCGAGACCTTCACGAAAAACGTGCCGATGATCGAAGCGGCGATGGATACCGCGCCGAGGACCAGCGGATAGGCGATGTAGGCGAGGTCGAGTCCACCGTCGGGCCCTCTGAAGAGCAGCCCACCGAGCACCATGGTCGCGACCAGGGTCACCGCGTAGGTCTCGAAGAGGTCGGCAGCCATGCCGGCGCAGTCGCCGACATTGTCACCCACGTTGTCGGCGATGACGGCCGGGTTGCGGGGGTCGTCTTCGGGAATGCCGGCTTCCACCTTGCCAACCAGGTCGGCGCCGACGTCGGCGCCCTTGGTGAAGATGCCGCCGCCCAGGCGCGCGAATATCGAGATCAGCGAGCCGCCGAAGGCGAGGCCGACGAGCGCGTGCAGCGCCGCTTCGTCACCGATGGCCCCGCGCAACGCGGCAAAGTAACCCGCTACGCCGATGAGTCCCAGCCCGACGACCAGCATGCCGGTGATGGCTCCGCCGCGGAAAGCGATCTGCAGGGCCGAATTCAACCCGACGCTGGCGGCCTGGGCGGTGCGGACGTTGGCGCGCACGGAGATGTTCATGCCGATGTAGCCCGCGGCGCCGGACAGCACCGCGCCCACGACGAACCCGCCCGCCGTGGCGAGGTCGAGTCCGATCCCGAGGACCACCGCGAGGACCACGCCGACGATGGCGATGGTCGTGTACTGGCGGTTGAGATAGGCCGCAGCGCCGGCCTGCACGGCGGAGGCGATTTCCTGCATGCGCGCGGAGCCGGCCGATTGCGCGAGGATCCAGCGCACGGACAGCGCGCCGTACAGGATTGCCAGAATGCCGGCGCCGATCGCCAGCCAGAGTGCCAGATCAGTTGACATCGATAGGTCCTCCAGAACAAGTCAGTCAGGCCGCAGCGGTCCTGTCGTTTGCCGTCGGCCAGGAAAATCGACTCCGGCGGACGATCCCTGTCCGTGCGGGCATGGTGTCCCGATGGGAGAGTAGTCTCGAGCGCTTCAGCCGGCGCCCCTGGGCCTCACCCGGCATGCCCCCTCGGCCAGCCGGCCCGGTCTCGATCCCGTGGCTCGAACCGGAAACGACACGCTGCTTCTTGCGAGCGGTCGGCCGCCCCGGCAAAGGCGCGGCATGATAGCACCGAGTTCCGCCGCGTGGGAGGCCTTACTTGCGGCGCGCCGGGAGTTTTTTCGCGACCGGGACGTTGCGCAAGGCGACGTAATCCGGCAGTCCGTTGCGGTATGGCGGATAGGCTTCGCCCTGCACGAGCGGGGCGAGATAACGGCGTGCCGCGGCCGTGATACCGAACCCGTCCGGGGTGATGAAGCGTCTCGGCATCATCTTTTCCTGGTTGGCGACCTTCGCAAGCGGGGCCTTGCCGATCGCCCAGCGGTAGGGCCGGTCTGCCTTGCGCACGATCGTCGCCATGACGGCGTTCTCGCCTTTCAGGGCGAGTTCCACTGCGGCCCTGCCGACCGCGTAGGCCTGCTCGACGTCTGTTTTCGAGGCGATGTGGCGCGCGGAGCGTTGCAGGTAGTCGGCGATCGCGTAGTGGTATTTCAGCTTGAGTTCCGAGCGGACCATGTCGGCGACCACCGTCGCGACCCCGCCGAGCTGCTTGTGGCCGAAGGCGTCGGTCGTGCCTGCATCGGCGAGAAAACGCCCATCCGGGTTGCGAGCGCCCTCGCTGACCACGACGACGCAGTAGTCATGGCGCGAGACGCTGTCGCTCACCTTTTTAAGGAAGGCCGCGCGATCGAAGGGGATCTCCGGGAACAGGATGATGTGGGGCGGGTCGCCCGCCTTTTCGCCCGCGAGGCCGGCGGCCGCGGCGATCCAGCCTGCATGCCGGCCCATGACCTCCAGGATGAACACTTTCGTGGAGGTCTTCGACATGGACGCGACATCGAGCGCCGCCTCACGGGTCGAGACGGCGACGTACTTCGCGACCGAACCGAAGCCGGGGCAGGTGTCGGTGATCGGCAGGTCATTGTCCACGGTCTTCGGAACATGAATGGCGACGATCGGGTATCCCATCCTGGCGCCGAGCTGCGATACCTTGAGGCAGGTGTCGGCGGAGTCGCCACCGCCGTTGTAGAAGAAATAGCCGATGTCATGGGCCCGGAACACCTCGATGAGCCGCTCGTACTCGGCGCGATTTTCCTCGAGTCCCTTGAGCTTGTAGCGGGCCGAGCCGAACGCCCCGCCCGGCGTGTGCCTGAGCGCCGCGATCGCCTTCGCGCTCTCTTTGCCGGTGTCGATCATCTCTTCGTCGAGTGCGCCGAGAATGCCGTTGCGGCCGGCATACACCGTGCCGATCCTTGCCTTGTGTCGCCGCGCCGTCTCGATGACGCCGCAGGCGCTGGCGTTGATGACGGCGGTCACGCCGCCGGACTGGGCATAGAAAGCGTTTTTCCGGGTGTTCTTCCTGGGCATTGGTCGGTCATCCAGCAGGGATTCGAACGCCGAAACATAGCACACGGGAAATTGGGGACAGTGACCAATTTTTTCCCGTGACACCGGCCTGATCCCGGCACTCATGCAAATTGGTCACTGTCCCCAATTTCCCGGTTCCGGTCCCGGGTCGCGGCGGCTGCGGTTTGACGCCTGCGGGTTCTACCCTGTAGGTTCCACTTCCGTTCAGGCAGGCAGGGATGATCACGTCGCGATGAGAATCGTGTTTCTAGGAGCGCCTGGTTCCGGCAAGGGGACGCAGGCACAGCGCCTGACGGCGGACTTCTCGATGGTGCAGTTGTCCACCGGCGATCTGCTGCGCGAGGCGGTCAGGGCCGGCACACCGCTCGGCCTGCAGGCGAAGAAAAGAATGGATGCCGGCGAACTCGTCTCGGACGACATCGTGCTCGCGCTGATCCGGGAGAAACTCGGCTCGCCCGAACTGCGCGGGGGTTTCATTCTCGACGGCTTCCCGCGCAACGTCTCCCAGGCGCAGGCGCTCGAGCCGGTGCTGGCCGAAACCGGTCAGAGGATCGATGCCGTGGTGCTCATCGACGTCGACCTCGACATCCTGATGAAGCGGCTGACTGGCCGGCGTACCTGCTCCGTGACGGGCAAGCTCCTCAATATCCATTTCTCGCCTCAGGCCGAGATCGATGCCTGCCTGCAGGCGGGCGGCGAGCTCCTGCAACGCGCCGACGACAACGAGCAGACTATCGGTAACCGGCTGCGCGTCTATCGTGAGCAGACGGAGCCGCTCGTGCAGCACTACCAGCGCGCCGGGCAGCTGCGCGTCGTCGACGGCGAAGGCACGGCGGACGAGGTTTACGCGCGGTTGGTCAACGCACTGGGACTGCGCGCGAAATAACTGCTGCGGTTGCAGGCTCCCCGGGGTCGC
>JAKLLP010000282.1 GCA_023150055.1 Gammaproteobacteria bacterium
GTTTTCAGCATGGCCTGCATGGCCTTTGACCCAGTGCCAGGACACCTCATGCTGACTGACAATCTCATCGAGCCTGCGCCAGAGATCCACGTTCTTGACGGGCTTGCGCCCCGCCGTCTTCCAGCCGCGGCGCTTCCAGGCCACTAGCCACTCGCTGATACCCCGCTGCAGATACTCGGAGTCCGTATAGACCTCGACACGGCAACGACCTTTCAACGCTTCCAGGGCGCGAATGGCTGCCATCAGCTCCATGCGGTTATTCGTGGTGTTCGCCTCTCCGCCCCAGATCTCCTTCGTTGCCCCCGAAGAGCGCAGGACGGCTCCCCAGCCGCCGGGACCCGGATTACCCCGACATGCGCCGTCAGTGTGAATCTCGACTTCCTTCATGCGGCGTTCCGGGTGGTCGGATTGACGAGGCCGGTGACGAGTGCCGGGCGTCGCCGCCAGACCGGGCGGATCGGCGTAACCGCAAAGGTCTCCTTGCGGGCCACGACGATATAGCAGCCAGCCAGCACGGGTACTCTGCGAACCACCCCAAGGCGCCCCATTAACTGCTCTCGGATTTTTCCTTGACCGGGCGTCCTGCTGCGGTGAGAACCATCGATGTCGCGGTGCTTCGCTCTTACACGGCGCAGGATCGGTGGCACGAAAAAGTAGAAAGACGCGCTATTGACCTTGAAGTCGAGCAGTCGTAGCCAATCGTGAAGGCGGCCCTCTGACACGAGCCTTTGCGTCCCGGGCGGAAAACCCGGCCTGGTCAATGCGTGTCGCAAACCCCACCAGCCCCATGGATTGAAACCCAGCACCACCAGGCTGCCGTCCGGGCGCAGCACCCGATCGACTTCACGGAGCACCGCGTGCGGATCATCGGCGAGTTCCAGCGTGTGAGGCAGCAGAATCGCGTCGATGCAGTCGCCGCTCACCGACAACGCATCGGGCGCGGAAACAACATCTACCCCCTTCCCGGGAACAGCTGTCACTACCACCGAGCGACGTGTCCGGGCGAGTCGTTTGAACAACCCGGGATCGCCCCACCCCCCGATCTGCAGGAACTGGTCGCCAAAAACACCCTCCAGTGCCTGCCGGACCTGACGGATCTCCTCACGCAGCAGGTCGCGTCCGGTGACCGTATCCAACCATCCGGGTCTCTGAGTCATCTTTCCATGGTCCGTCGCCCGCCGGCCGCACCAACGATGCGGAAACCGGCCCGTTGCCTATATCATACCGAACGGGGGCGCTGGGGGCAGACGCAGTCAAGCTTCTGATGCGAACCCGGCAGGCAAGAGTCAGGGACTTTATCGAGGCAGGGGATCTATGGGCTTCCTCGCAGGGAAACGCGCACTGATCGTGGGAGTGGCGAGCGACCGCTCGATTGCCTGGGGCATTGCCGAAGCTATGGCCCGCGAGGGCGCCGAACTCGCCTACACCTATCAGAATGACAAGCTGAAGGAGCGGGTCACGGAACTCGCAGAACAGACGAACTCCCGTCTGGTGCTGCCCCTCGATGTGGCCGAGGACACTGAAATTGATGCGGTTTTTTCGAGGCTGAGTGCGGAATGGGACCGGATCGATATCATCGCCCATTCGGTGGCATTCGCCCCACGGGAGCAGCTCTCGGGAAGCTACGTCGATACCGTCACACGTGATGGATTCCGGCTCGCGCAGGACATCAGCAGTTACAGCTTCGTCGCCCTGGCCAAAGCTGCACGGCGGATGCTCCGGCCGGGAAGCTCCCTGATCACGGTGAGCTACCTGGCCGCCGTTCGCACCATTCCCAACTACAACGTCATGGGACCTGCCAAGGCGAGCCTTGAAGCCAATGTGCGATTCATGGCATCTGACCTCGGGCCATCGGGAATACGCGTGAACTGCATATCCGCCGGCCCGATCAAGACACTTGCGGCCGCCGGTATCGGCGGCATGCGCATCATGCTTCATTACATGGAAAAGACAGCCCCATTGCGCCGGGGAGTGACAGTGCAGGAGGTCGGCAATGCGGCCGCGTTTCTCTGCTCAGACCTTGCGACCGGAATAACAGGCGAGGTTTTGTATGTGGACGGGGGCTACCACGTCATCGGCATGAGCCCCGAGTAAACGGCAAATGGTACGCGCCCCAACGCGCGAGTCCCGTCGCCATGCCCGGGACGGCCAAGGCATGCCAGCAGTAGCCTAATGGGGCGGATAGCGAGCCGGGAAAAGACCTCAGAAGGTCGGCTGCTCCAGCAAGCCCGGGGCTATCACGACCGACGCCGAATTCCGCAGGTCCACCGCCAGGGCCGTCACCTCTGCAACCCCTGCCTGTCGGGCAAGAATATTCTTCCGCGCGTCACGTTGGTCGCGCGGAATATCATCCGGCCTGCCGGAGGTCACCTTGTGGACCGCAAATACGGCAAAGCCTCCATCAGCCATCTGCACACCGCCGTATACATTTCCCTCACCCTGCGGCCGCGGAGCGCGGAACACCGCCGAGACGACATCCTCGGGCAGATCCTGGCTGACCCTGGAAACGACCTGGGGGCCTCTGAAGTTCGCACGCTCCGCAGCGGCCAGTGCCGCCAAATCACCGCCGGCACGAACACGATCCAGTAGCGCATTGCCGCGCTCGGCAACCAAGCCGGCTGCGCGCTCCGCACGCACCAACGCCTCCACTTCCTCCCTCACCTCATCGAACGGACGCAGCTTGACGGGACGGTGCTCGGTAACACGCAGAAACACTACGTGCCCATCCTCGATTTCGACTATAGGGCTATTTTCGCCGCCTTCTATGAGCGCCGCGCTGAATGCCGCATTGATCACCGCTCGATTACTACCGAACGGGCCTCCCCCCGCTCTAGTGAAAGAATCAATGTGCTTTACCGGCAGCCCGGATGCGGCTGCTACCGCTTGCAGGCTTTCCGGGTTCTCCAGTGCCGCATCGTCCATTTTCTCAGTCAATGCATAAAACGCATCCTGAACGCTGGTTGAGCGGGCCTCCTCGGCCAGTTGATCCCGGACCTGTTCGAACGACTTCTCTGCCCCAGGACGCAGTTCGGTGAGCTGAATGAGGTGATAGCCAAATTCCGTCTTCACCGGCTCCGATATCTCGCCGGCTGAAAGTCCGAACAATGCGTTTTCGAACGCTTCGACGAACGTGCCCCTGCCGGCCCATCCGAGGTCCCCGCCCGAAGGAGCGGATCCGGCGTCATTCGACAACTCACGTGCCAGAGCCGCGAAATCCTCGCCCGCGGTCAGGCGCTCCTTGATCTGCGCCGCCAGCGCCGCTGCGGCCGCCTCGTTCCGGTCCTGGTCCACCGCGATCAGGATGTGGCGCGCCCGCCGCTGCTCCTCGGTCCTGAATCGGCCCGGGTTCTCATCGTAGATGGCGCGCAGGTCCGCCTCCGACGGCTCCGTTGCAGCAGGCAGGTCCGCGGCCCGGGCCTCGACGAAATCGAGCGCGACGCTCTCGACCGACTCAAACCTTCCAGGGTTGCTCTCGTAGAACTGCTTGAGGTCATCTTCACCGACCTGGACATCATCGCTGACCAGCGAGACATCGAGCATTGCGACGGAAACTTCGCGTCGCTCCCCCTCGAGGGTGATGAAACGGCGAAACTCAGCTGGCGTAAAAAACGCGCTTTCGAGCACGCCAGCCTGCAACTCCTCCACCTGCAACGCTGCGCGGCGCTCCTCCTCGAAGGCCGCCGGACTCACTCCCTGGCTCGCCAGGGTGGCCAGATAACCGTCCCGGGAGAACTGCCCGGCAACCTGGAACACCGGCAGACTGCGAATATGCGTCCCGACCTGTTCGTCGCCGACACGGTAGCCCATCTGGCCTACAT
>JAKLLP010000283.1 GCA_023150055.1 Gammaproteobacteria bacterium
GGCGCTGGCGCCGGAACGGCCGCATGCCCGGCATCCGCAAGGTCCCGAGGATCCCGCCGGCGAGGCGGCCGATGGCCGGCCGGCTGCGCCGCCGCCGGACGGCGAGGCGTTCAGCACCGGTGAGTACGGCGCAACGACGCAGCTGCGTCGCTGGACCGACGTCGATACGCCGGCTGCGGCACCGCCGCGCGCTGCCCCGGCGCCGGTGTCGACCGCCCGGCTGCGGCAGTTGCCGTTCGTCATCACGGTCCTCGTCCTGGTTCTGGCTGGCGCAGGCTTCGCCACCTGGCGCCTGAGCGTGTCTCCCGAGCCCGGCTTCCTGGCCGAACCCGGCGACATGCTGGCGGCAGACGGGGCAGAGCCTGAGGCAGCGGCCCCCCCGGAGACGACGGTGGTCGAGGCGCCGGCGGCTGTCTCGCCAGCGGCCGAAGCGCCGGTAGCGGTCGTCGTGGCGTCCGCGCCCGCCGCGCGCCCGGCGCCGGCGGCCGAGGCCGTGGTCTGGTACGACCTGCCGGCGCTCCCGGAAGCGCCCGCGCAGGCGACGCCCGCGCTGATCGAGATCAGGCGGGAGGCCGTCGAAAACCCCGTGTTCGCGACCCTGCGCGAGGCCTACGAAGCACTTCTGGCCGGAGACGCGGCGCGGGCCGAGACCCTCTACCGCGAGGCGCTGGTCGTGCAGCCCGGCAACCGCGATGCGCTGCTCGGGCTCGCCACGCTCGCCGCGCGGGCGGGGCGGGCCGATGAAGCGCGCGATCACTATCTCGCGGTGAAACGCCAGGATCCGAAAAACGCGACCGCGCTCGCGGCGCTGTCGGCGCTGCCCGGAGCGGCTGCGGGTAACACGAGCGAGAGCGGGCTGAAGACCATGCTGCGCGAACAACCGACCGCAGCCGCTCTGCACTTTGCGCTCGGGTTGCGCTACGTGGGTGCGGAGCGCTGGAGCGATGCGCAGCTGTCCTTCTTCGAAGCGGTGCGTCACGAGCCATCGAATCCTGACTACGCCTTCAACCTGGCGGTGAGCCTCGATCGTCTCGGCCAGGCGCAACCAGCGGCGAGCTACTACCAGCGCGCGCTCGAACTCGCGCGCGGCAGCCAGCAGTTCGACCCGGCGGTGGCCCGGGCGCGACTCGATCTGCTGCGCGCCGGCAGGGGCTGAGCCATGTCGCCTCCGGCATCCCGGTCCAGGGCCACGGCGGATGGCGTGCAGGCGTCGCGGTCGGAACGCCGCGCCCCGCGCCGGCAGCTCGGCGAGTTCCTGCTGGAGAAAGGACTCATCACGCGCGACCAGCTGCGCGTCGCGCTGACCGAGCAGAAACAGCGAAACGAGCGGCTCGGGAAGATCCTGGTCCGGCTCGGACTGGTCAGCGAATCGGTGCTGCGCGATGCGCTCGCCGAGATGCTGCGCGTGGAGAGCATCGATCTCGCCAAGGTGGTGCCGGATCACGATGCGGTGGTGCTGGTGCCCGAAGACGTCGCGCGGCGGCTGCGGTTGCTGCCCATTGCCTACGATCCGAACACGCGGATCCTCACGGTCGCCATGTCGGATACCTTCGACGTCGTGGCGATGGACCAGGTGGCGGCCCTGGTCGGTCAGGACATCCAGATCCGCACCCTGCTCGCCAGCGAGGCGGAAATCCAGGCTGCGATCGATTCGTTCTACGACCGCGAATTCTCGCTGGCTGCCGTCCTGCACTCGATCGACTCGCTCGATGACGCGACGGCGTCATCCGCGCGGGTGGTCGATGAAATCAGCCAGCCGATGGTACGCCTCGTCGATGCCTTGCTCGCCGACGCGGTCAAGCGCCGTGCCTCGGACATCCACCTCGAGCCCGAGGAGGGCTTCATCCGCGTGCGCTACCGCGTGGACGGAGTCCTGCAGCAGGTCTCCACGGTCCACAAGAAATTCTGGAGCGCGATCGTCGTGCGCGTGAAAGTGATGGCCGGCATGGACATCACCGAGACCAGGGCCCCGCAGGATGGCCGCATCTCGCTGTCGATCGGCGGGCGCAACGTCGATTTCCGCGTCGCGGTTCAGCCGACCATCCACGGTGAAAACCTGGTGCTGCGCATCCTCGACCGGCGCTCCGGCGTCGTGCCCCTCGACGGGCTCGGTCTGCCCGATGACCAGCTCACCCTGCTGAAGATGCTGATGGCGCGCCCCGAGGGCGTGATCCTCGTGACCGGCCCTACCGGCAGCGGCAAGACGACGACGCTGTACTCGATCCTCAACTACCGCAACGACGAGTCGGTGAACATCATGACGCTGGAGGACCCGGTGGAGTATCCCTTCCCGATGATCCGCCAGACTTCGCTCGGCGAGGCGGTGAAGCTCGACTTCGCCGGGGGTATCCGCTCGCTGATGCGGCAGGACCCGGACATCATCCTGGTGGGGGAGATTCGCGACGAGGCGACTGCCGAGATGGCGTTCCGCGCGGCGATGACGGGCCACCAGGTCTATTCCACGCTGCACACCAATTCGGCGCTCGGCGCGATTCCGCGCCTGCTCGACATCGGTCTGCGGCCGGGCATTCTCGCCGGCAACATCATCGGCATCCTCGCGCAGCGCCTGGTGCGCCGCCTGTGCCAGAACTGCAGGCAGCCCTACGAGCCGGACGAGATCGAGCGGCGCCTGCTCGGCGTCGACAGCGGCGCCGCGGTGACGCTGTATCGCGCCACCGGTTGCGAACGCTGCCATCGCCACGGGTATCGCGGGCGCCTCGCCGTGATGGAGATCCTGCGGTTCGATCACGATATCGATAACGCGCTCGCGCTTGAGCAGCCCCTCGGCGAGTTGCGCCGCCTCGCCCTGTCGAAGGGCTTCCGCACGCTCACCGACGACGCGATCCGGCGCGTGCTGAGCGGCGACACCAGCCTCGAAGAAATTGCCCGCGTCGTGGACCTGACCGAGCGCGCGCTCGAGGTCGCGCCGTGAGCGCATACGCCTACCGCGCGGTCGATCCGTCCGGGCGCATCGTCCGCGGCGAACTGGCGGCGCTGAGCGAGGCCGACCTCGATCACCGTCTCGCGCAGATCAGCCTGCAGCTCCTGCGCTGCCGCCGCCTCCACGGCTCGCGGGGCGGGCGGGGCGGCTCGCGGGTCAACCGGCGCGAGCTCATCAATTTCTGCTTCCACCTGGGCCAGGCGCACCGGGCCGGCCTGCCGATACTCGAGGCCCTGGCCGATCTCCGCGACAGCACTGAGCACGCGGCGTTTCGCAATACGCTGGCAGCGCTCTGCCTGGCGGTCGAGAGCGGCCAGAGTCTCTCCCAGGCGATGAGTGATTTCCCCGCGACGTTCGACAGCGTCTTCGTCAACCTGATCCGTGCCGGCGAGCAGTCGGGCGAGCTCTCGCAGGTGCTCGCCAAGATGACCGAAACGCTGAAATGGCAGGACGAACTTTCCTCCCAGACGCGCAAGCTCCTGATGTACCCGGCTTTCGTCGGTACCGTGGTCACCGGTGTCGTCTTCTTCCTGATGCTCTACGTCGTGCCGGAGCTGACCGAATTCCTGAAGAACATGGGCCAGGAGATGCCGCTGCACACGCGGGTGCTGATCGCGATCTCGGGTTTCATGATGGCGTGGTGGCCCGCGCTGCTCGCCCTGCCGGTGGGGCTCGTGCTCGCCGGCCGGGTGATCCTCGTGCGCAGTCCGCGCGCCCGGCGGGCCTTCGACGCCTTCAAGCTCGGCGCCTGGATCATCGGCCCGATCCTCGGCAAGATCGTCATGAGCCGTTTCATCACCTATTTCCAGATCATGTATGCCTCCGGCATCACGGTCGTGGATGCCTTGCGGACCTCGCGGGACCTCGCCGG
>JAKLLP010000284.1:0-254 GCA_023150055.1 Gammaproteobacteria bacterium
GTGGCACACGCTATCAGCGGCTCGCTACGGCGCACGAGCGATGTGGCCGCCCGGGTGGCCGACAATCGTTTTGCGGCGTTGGTTGGCAGCAGCGAACCCGAGCGGGTGCGGGAACTGGCCGAACGGATTGCGTCGCGGGTTCGGGACCTTGCGATTCACCATCCGAGGTCACCGAGCAGCCGTTACGTCAGCTTGTCCATAGGTCTCGGCAGCGAAGTGCCGGAGTGGGGCGCCAGCGAGACCTGCCTGCTGCA
>JAKLLP010000284.1:264-3812 GCA_023150055.1 Gammaproteobacteria bacterium
ATCATATACGCCGCCGCCGAGTGCCAGGCCCCTGTCGCGAGGCTTGCCACGCCGGCCGGAAGCGGCGATCGTGGAAACATCCGGCAGCGGGCCGACGATGAAGAGCCCCTCCCGAACCCCGGAATGCCGACCGGCTGGAAGCCGGCTGAGCCTCAGTCCGAGCGTGCCTGCGGGTCCGGTTCAGCTGCGCCAGGGATTGATTCCCCCGGGGCAGGATCCGGGTCACCGGCCTTGGCCTCGCGTACCGACAGGATGACGCCGAGAGCCGGATGATCGAAGTATTGCAGTCCCTGACCACGCAGTCTGCGGCCCTGGCGCAGGCGCACGGTGGACTGCGCGAGGCCGACATCGACCAGCGCATGCAGGTAGCGCTCGCGATAGACAGTGATGGTGCCGGTCAGGCCGCTCGCGACCGCGGCGGCCGGCAGTGGCGTCGCTGCGCTCCGCGCCTGGCCTGTTACCGACTGAGTCCATCCGCCGTGATAGAGCAGCTGGTAGCTGCCGCTGACCTGGCGCAGCCGTGCCGCGATGCCATCGAGCTGCATGTCTGCCGCGGTGAGCGGCGGCCACGCCGGGGGCGCGGGATAGATCCCGGGTTCGTCGGGGGACGTGGCGGGCAGGTCGGCAGGCGCGCCAGCACGATGCGCGAATACGACGATCTCGATCGCATAGGCCATGTCCTCGATCCCGCCAGCCTCCTGGGCCCGGGCATACGCCGGGGCAAGCAGCACGAGCCAGGCAATCGCCGTGAGCAGTGTCCGCCGGGGGACGAAGGTCGGGTGAGCAGGCCCGGGTCGAGTGATTGCGGTTGCCATGCTTTTCATGATGCCACTGTCGGGTGGCGAGTGGCCGCGGCTTTTTCATCCACGCGCCGCATTCGGCCGAGCTGCTGCAGCAATTTCTCGACATAGTCGAGGCGCTTCGCCGCCTCACCCAGGTCATGTCGGAAGACCAGGCGCTGGCGCGGATCGAGGCGGTACCGGCGCGGGTCGCTCTCGATGAGTTTCACGAGTCTTCCCGGATCGATGCAGGTATCGGGACTGAACTCGACGCTGCCGCCGGTGGCGCCGGCCTGCAGCTTCGCGATCCCCGTCTCGCGGGCCAGCAGCCGCAGTCCCGTGATGCGCAGGAGATTGCGGGTCGGCTCGGGCAGGTGGCCGAAGCGATCGGTGATTTCTGCAGCCAGCCGGTCGAGATCGGCGTCGGTGCTCGCGCCCGCGATCCGCTTGTAAAGCACGAGCCGCAGGTGGACGTCAGGCAGGTACTCCTCCGGCAGAAGCGCCGGGACGTGGAGTTCGATGTCGGGCGCGTGGGCCGACTGCGGATCGGGGTCCGGTTCCTGACCCTCGCGCAGGGCCCGTACCGCGCGGGCGAGCATCTCGTTATAGAGAGTGAAACCGATTTCCTGGATCTGCCCGCTCTGACCCTCGCCGAGCAGCTCTCCCGCGCCGCGAATTTCCAGGTCGTGCGTTGCCAGCACGAAGCCGGCGCCGAGGTCTTCCAGGGACTCGAGCGCTTCCAGCCGCTTCTTCGCGTCCCCCTGCAGCGCTTGCTGAGGCGGGGCAATCAGGTAGGCGAAGGCCTGGTGATGCGAGCGCCCGACGCGGCCGCGGAGCTGGTGCAGCTGTGCAAGGCCAAACTGCTCGGCGCGATCGATGATGATGGTGTTGGCCGTGGGTACGTCGAGTCCGCTCTCGATGATGGCGGTACAGACCAGGATCTCGAACCGCCGATGATAGAAGTCGAGCATGACCCGCTCCAGGTCGCGCTCGTGCATCTGGCCGTGCGCCACCTCGATTCGCGCCTCTGGGACGATCTCGGCCAGTTTCTCGGCTATCGAGCCGATATCCTGTATGCGGTTGTGGACGAAATAGATCTGCCCGCCGCGTTTCAGCTCGCGCAGGCATGCCTCGCGGATGAGCTGGGGGCTCCAGGTGCTGACGAAGGTCTTGATGGCCAGTCGGGACTCCGGCGGTGTGGTGATCAGGGACAATTCCCGCAGGCCACCGAGAGCCATGTTGAGCGTGCGCGGTATGGGCGTGGCCGTCAGCGTCAGGATATCGACCTCGGCGCGCAGGCTTTTCAGGCGTTCCTTGTGACGGACGCCAAAGCGGTGCTCCTCGTCGACGATGACCAGGCCGAGATCCCGGAAGCGGACGTCTTTCTGCAGCAGGCGGTGGGTGCCGATGACGATGTCCAGGCGACCCGTGGCGAGTCGTTCCAGGACCTGTCGATGTTCCTGCGCGCTGCGAAAGCGCGACAATGTTTCGACGCTCACCGGCCAGTCGGCAAATCGATCTGCGAAGGTCTCGTAGTGTTGCTGGGCGAGCAGGGTGGTGGGTACCAGCACGGCGACCTGCCGCCCGCTGGTCACGGCGGCAAACGCCGCGCGCAACGCGACCTCGGTTTTCCCGAAACCGACGTCACCGCAGACCAGCCGGTCCATCGGTGTGGTGCCGGCGAGGTCCGTCAGCACTGCGTCTATGGCCGCGGCCTGGTCCTCGGTCAGGTTGAACTGGAATCCGGTGGCGAACGCCTCGTAGCTCTGCGGATCGACCACCGCGCTGCGGCCGGGACGGGCTGCACGCCGGGAGTACAGCTCGAGCAGTTCCGCTGCCGCATCACGAATCCGCTCCGCGGCCCGCCGGCGTGCCTTCTGCCACTGATCGGTGCCGAGGCGGTGCAGGGGGGCCTGCTCGGGGGCCGCACCCGTGTAGCGGGCAATGAGGTGTAATGAACTCACCGGGACGTGCAGGCGATCGCCGCCGGCATATTCCAGAGTAACGAACTCCGTGGTGGTGTCGTCGATCGCCATGCGGGTGAGTCCGACGTAACGCCCGACGCCGTGGTCGAGATGGACGACGGGAGCTCCGCTGCGAAGATCGGTGAGGTCCCCGATGATGGCATCCGGGTCACGCCCACGCCTGCGGCGCGGCTTGCGGCGTGTCGGCAGGCCGAAGAGGTCCTGCTCACTGAGGAGCAGAATGCCGGCCGCAGGAAGCGTGAAGCCTTGCTCTACCGCGGCCCGGGTGAGTCCGGTGCGCCGATCGGTCTCGAGAAAATCCTCCCAGCGGCTGACCGTAGCGGGGGCCTGACCCAGGCGAGTCAATGATTCCAGCAACCACTCGTACCTGCCCGCCGATTCGACTGCAAACAGGACGCGTTCGGTCCTGCTGCTCAGAAAAGACTCCAGGCGTGAACCTGGATTCTCCTCGCGGGGGCTGATCGTCAGCAGCGGAGCCGGGCCGACCTCGATGTCCTGGCCGGGGCTGCTCGCGTCATCGGCGATGCTCTTGCGACTTTCCAGCCGCAGTACCGGATGTCTGGCGAGGCGTTCCCCGGTCTCCTCGGGTGATGAGTACAGCTCGGTCGGTGTCAGCAGCGGCTGGGTGATGTCGGCGCCGAGTTGCTCGAAACGCTCCACGGCCTGCCTCCAGGCGCCCTGAAAGGCGGCTGGCACATCGTCGAGCATGACGATCAGGGAGTCCCGGGGGAGGAAATCCCAGATCGTGGTGGTCGATTCAAAAAAAAGCGGCAGATAATTCTCG
>JAKLLP010000285.1 GCA_023150055.1 Gammaproteobacteria bacterium
TCACTGGATCCATGCGCAGGACCTTGCTGAGGCAGCCGGATGCGACACTCGGCTGGACGCGGCCGAGCCCGAACCACGGCCGGTCATCGTAGGCATTCACGGAGACGAAGCCCTCGGTGAGGGCAAGCTCGTGGCTGTCGCCGGACTCCTCGAAGTGCGGCTCCGAGTCGTTGAACATCACCAGCGCCTCGGCACCCTGCGCCACGCTCAGCGCCGCGAGCGCCATTCCCGCCGGACTGTACGCGTAATGCCCCTCCCGCCATGACGCCTTGCCGACTCCGATCTCCCCATTCAGGACAAAGATCTCGACGTCGGAATACGACAGCCCCGGCTTGCGCCGGAAGCCACCGGCGAAACGCACCTTCAGCGTGCAGGCACCGGTGTCGGTGTCGAGCGACAACACCTTGTAGTGGCTGCCCTTGAAGCCGTTGATATCCAGCTTCCGGAACGGATCGTTCAGCTCGACGTAGGGCTCGATGTGTGGGCGCGCCACGGCGCATCTCCCCGGCTGGCCGGATCAGGAACTCCCATGACGACACTGCGCGGCGCCCTCACGGGCCACCGCGCAGGAGTCACTCCGCAACGCGCCTCGACGTTGCGTCATCCGGACGGGCGCCTCGGCGCGCGTCCGGAGCGTCACCGTTTGCCCCTGGCCTTGCCGCCGCCTTTCTTTCCAGCCCCCTTCGACTTCGGCTTTTCGTGGCCGTGATCATGGCCATGATCATGCCCCGGGTGGTTCCCGTGCAGGTCGCGCACGTGGGCATCATCGTGATAGTGCGGGTGCTGGAAGTCCGGCGGCCCGTGCGGGTGATTGTGCCCGTCGGAGACCGACCAGTCATGGAGCAATGGACGCTGGCGGTAGACCTGGGCGGCTGCGCGCAGCAGGTTTTCCTTGGGGTTCGACCACGGGTTGTAGTGGAAGTAGTTGTGCAGCTTGGAGTCGGTGCGGCCAAACGCGATGGTGCCGTATTTGCAGCGGAAGGATCCGTGGTTGATGTAGGCGGGACGCCAGAAGTATCCGCCGGTCGGCAACTCGCCGAACTGCATCATCCAGGAGGTGCCCCAGATGTGATAGCTCTCCTCGGCGCTGTCATGGTAGGAGATGTTGTCCTGCATGAAACGCGGCGTCATGCAATACAGAAATGACAGCGCCTCGGTCAGTGGTTCATAGCGGAGCACCTTGATGAGACAGCCGCTCGCCACGGACGGCGTCACCAGGTTGCCGGGCGCCCACGGCGCGTCCTCATAGGTATTCAGCGAGGCGTAACCCTCCTCGAGCGCCAGGTGATGGCTTTCGCCGGACTCCTCGAAGTGCGGCTCCGAGTCGTTGAACATCACCAGCGCCTCGGCACCGCGCGCAACACTCAACGCTTCGATGGCCATTCCGGCCGGTATGCAGGCGTAGTGGCCCTCGCGCCAGGACTGCTTGCCGACCTTGATCTCGCCGTTCAGCACGAAGATCTCGACATCGGAATAGGACAGCCCCGGCTTGCGCTTGAAGCCGCCATCGAAACGGACTTTCAGCGTGCAGGCGCCGGTGTCGGTGTCGAGCGACAGCACCTTGTAATGACTTCCCTTGAAGCCGTTGATGTCGAACTTTCTGAACGGATCGTTGAGCTCTACGTAAGGCTCGATGTGTGGGCGTGCCACGTTAATTTCTCCTCAAAATTCGTATACAGGCCGGACCCGGCGGAAAACCGGGACTCAGAAGACCACCTTGCTGCGACCCTTGGGTTTTTTCGGCAGCTTGCTGGCGGGCACGACCACGCGCTGATCGCCATTGACGTTCCAGCCGCGGGTGGACACGATACGCAGGAACTCCGCGTACCACTTCTCCCGGTCGTTCTCCAGTTCGTCCATCTCCTTGACGATGGCGGCGTAGCGCTTTTTCTGCTCCGCCACGTTCTCCTTGAACCAGGCCTGGGCATCTGCCTTGCGGGCCGGTTTGAGATCCTGCACTCGTTTTGCCATTGCTCACTCTTCCTCGATGTTGACGGCCGTTGGCGGCCGTATTACGAACCTGTGCCCCACGATCACATGAAGCTCTTGCGGTACCAGTCGTTGACCTCGTCACCCGTCGTGAACCAGACATCCTTGTGGCTCGCGATGTGGGCGAATGCACGCTTCAGGTGCTTGAACTTGTTCGGCTGCCCCACCCAGAAGGTGTGCAGGCAGATGGGCATGCAGCGGGCATTGTCTGCGCCCTCGTCGTAGAGCACATCGAACTGGTCCACGATCATGTCGCCGAAGTCCTGCGAACTCACGCCCACATTCTGGAAGGCTGGTATGTCGTTCACCTCGACCGTGTACGGCACGGAAATGAGGCTCCCCTTCTTCACGTTGAACGGGAACGGGTGGTCATCGGCGGTGTAATCGCACAGGTACTCGACGCCCATGTCGGCGAGTATGTTCGGCGTGTTGTTGGTGTGCGTCAGGAATGGCGACAACCAGCCCTTGGTCTTTCGGCCGAGCGCCTTTTCCATCGCGCGCAGCACCCCACCGACGATTTCCCGCTCCTTCTTCTCGTCGATGCCGGACAGGAAGTTCGCCGGGGCATTGTTGATGCCGTGCCCGATAAAGGCCCACTTGCGCTTCAGGGTTTCATCGATGATGCGCGGGTACTCGCGGATGATCTCGGAATTCAGGCACACGGTGCCACGCATGCCGATCTTGTCCATCAGTTCGATCATGCGCCACAGGCCCACCCGGTTGCCGTAGTCGCGCCAGCCGTAGTTCAGCGGATCGGGGTTGAACTGCTGCGTGCCGGGGATGATCGCGGTGCCCGGGATGTTGTGCGGGAAATGCTCGATGTTGATGTAGGGTATCACCGCGACGCGCGCGCCTTTCGGCAGGCGAAACTTCGGCCGGTCGATGATCGGGACATAGTCGTAATGCGGACTCTGGGTGAGGTCGGTGCGGCGCGCAGCGACCGCCTTTTTCGCTTTTTTCGGTTTCTTCCTGGCCATGCTGGTAATCCCCTCGAAAGTGCTCGTTACGACTGAACCGCGCCCCCGGCGTCATCCATCCACCGCCGCTCAGCGCAGCGAATTGAGATACCTGATCACTTCTGCCTTGCTCACGACATCACCGTACTTGGCATTGATGTCGAACAGGTTCGCCTCGTGCGGACCGTCATGACGATCACCGACGCATTCGCGCACGACGATAGGCCGGAACCCGTGCTGGACGGCATCTACCGCCGAGGCGCGTATGCAACCGGAAGTGGTACAGCCGGTGATGATCAGCGTGTCGACGCCCTGGGCCGTCAGGGTTGCCGCGAGCGAGGTGCCGAAAAAGCAGCTCGCATAGTTCTTGACGATGACGGTCTCGCCCCTGGCGGGTTTCACTCCCGGACAGAACTCGGCGTACTTGTTCCCCGGGACCAGCGCTTTCAGCACCGGCGCCTTCCTGATCCAGACGCCGCCATCCTCGAAATTGCTCGGGTTATAGAGCACGCGGGTGTGAATGACCGGCACCTTTTTTGTGCGGGCCACCTTCAGCAGCTCCGGCACCTCCTTGACGCACTTGACGACGCCCGGCGCAAAAAGTGGCGCTCCCGGCAGGGTGTAGCCCTGCAAAAGGTCGATCACCACTACCGCAGGCTTCTTGCCGAAGCCTATGCGGTTGTCCCAGACGCCGGCGTAGTTCTGGACTGCCGATTTCTCGGTCTTCTTTTTCGCCCCGACTTTCTTCGCCATGCTCTCGACCTCCCTCGCTCGGCGTGACGACCACTATTTGCCGCTGCCCATCGGGACAGCGGCAACAC
>JAKLLP010000286.1 GCA_023150055.1 Gammaproteobacteria bacterium
AACGGCCGGCAGACCAAGCGTCCTGGCCCGACATCCGGCAAGAGCGCGCCAGCAGCCGACCCGGGAGATCGACGGGGCGGACCAGTGGCCCGCCCCGTCGATGAGTCACGCCTGGCGGCTTCAGATTTACCTGACCTTGATCTCGACCGCTTTGGGCTTCATGACCTCGGTCTTCGGGATGCGCACCTTGAGCACGCCATCCTTTGACTCGGCGTAGATTTTCGACTCATCGGCATCCGCAGGCAGCGAGAAGCTGCGCTCGAACTTGCCGTAGAAGGACTCGACACGATGCTGTCTCTCGCTGTCATCGGTACGCTCGAAGCGACGCTCGCCGCGGATAGTGATGACCCCGTCGTGAACGGTCACCTCGACGTCTTTCTTCTCCACCTCGGGCAGCTCGGCCTTGATCAGGTACTCGTCCTTGGTCTCCGAGATGTTCGCGGCCGGGCGCCACTGCACGACGGCACCCTCCTCGCTGTCGCCGGTAGTGGGCAGGGACCGGCTGAACACGCGGTTATACCGATCGAACAGGTCTTCGAACTCGCGGAACGGACTCCAGTTCACCAGTGTCATGTGCATGTCTCCTCTTGATTGATCTTCAACGTCATGCCGGCAGTAGCCGACGATGTCCCCTTAATGGGGACACCCGGGAAATTTTTCAATTCCCCGCCGGTGACGCGGAAGTTCAGGCGGCCGCTGTGGGCCTGACTGCGAGCACGTCGCAGCCGAGATGGTCAAGCACGGCCTCGGTGGTGCTGCCGAGGAGCAGTCGGCGCACACCGCTCCGGGCCACAGCACCCATCACGACCAGATCGGAGCCGAGGCGTGTCGCGACTTCAGGGATGCCCTGCCGCGGATCGCCCGGCTCGAGATGCACGTACTCGGGGGCAATCCCGTGAGCTGCAGCAATATGCTGCAATGCGGTCCGATGCGCCGCGAGATCGCTGCCCGGCCGGTGCAGGACGCCGGGGTACGCGGCACCGGGCGCCCGGAGCGGCAGGAACCCGGTGGCAAGGTAGCAGTGCAGCAGGTGGCAGGTTCCGACTTCAGGGTCCCGCAGCGCCGCGGCGAGGTCGACCAGCACGTCGTCGAGCACCGGCGGCCTGCCATGCGCCACCAGCGGGTCGACCGCAACCAGGACCTGCCGGTAGGCCCCTTCCGCACGACCGCGGCTGACCAGCACCGGGCAGCTCCCCGCGTGCAGCACGCGCCAGCACTGCCCACTCATGCGCTCGCCGGGCTTCACGCCGACGACGAGCAACGCTCCGTCGAGTTCCCGGGCTTCGGCAAGCAGGACGTCGACCTCGGCGAGTGCACTTCCCGGGCGCAGCGGCACCGCCAGCCTGCCTGCCACCCGGCTGGCGGTATTCATGACAGCCGGTCCGCAATCCGCAGCGACGAGAATCGCCTTGACGCCGGCCATGCCTGGAAACCCGGTCGGGAAACTCAACTTCCGGTGCGCGCGAGCGCCTGGTCGAGCGCGCCGATAAGGTCCTCGACATCCTCCAGCCCCACCGACAGGCGCACCAGCCCGTCGGTGATGCCAACGCGGCGGCGCTCGGCCTCCTCGACGTCGGCATGCGTCATGGTCACCGGGTGCGTGATGAGCGATTCCACCGAGCCGAGGTTCTCGGCGAGACTCCAGATCCTGATGTTGTCCATGAGCGTCTTGCCGGCCTTCACGCCGCCTTTGACCTCGAACCACAGCATGGCACCAAAGCCGGTGGCCTGGCGCTTGGCCAGCTCATGCTGCGGGAAGGACTCGAGGCCCGGGTAACGGACCTCGGCGACACGGGGATGCGCCTCGAGGAACCGCGCGATGGCGAGCGCATTGGCGGACTGGCGCTCGAGGCGCACCGACAGCGTCTTGCAGCCCTGCAAGGTCAGGAAAGCGCTCTGCGGGGCCATGATGAGCCCGCTCGCGTTCTGCATGAACCTGACGGCCGCATCCTGCTCGCTGGTGCGCGTGATGACGGCGCCGCCCACGGTGGCGTTGTGGCCGTCGAAATACTTGGTGGTGCTGTGTACGACGAGATCCGCGCCGAGTTCGAGCGGACGCTGGTAGTAAGGCGTGAGGAAAGTGTTATCGACGGCGTGCAGGACGCCTGCTGTGCGCGCAAGCTCCGAGACGGCGGCGATATCGGTCAGCTTCAGCGTCGGATTGGCAGGGGTTTCCGTCAGGATCAGGCGCGTCCCGGGGCGCAGTGCCTTGCGGACCTCCTCCGGCCTGGAGGTATCGGCAAAAGTAAAGTCGACGCCAAAGCGGCTGAACACCTTCGTCGACAGTCGGTAGGTGCCGCCGTACGCGACGTCGGAAACGATGACATGGTCGCCTGCCTTGAGAAAGGCGAGATACAACGCCTGCAGCGCCGCCATGCCAGTGCCATAGCAGGTGCAGTCCGCTCCGCCCTCGAGGTCGGCAAGCTTGCGCTCGAGCGCCCGCACGGTCGGATTGCCCGACCGGGAGTACGAGTAGCCTCTGGCAAGGTACTTGTCGACCGATTCCTGTACGTAAGTGGTCGTCTGGTAGATCGGCGTGAGGATCGACCCGGTAACCGGGTCCGGCTCCACTCCGGCGTGCACCTGTCTGGTATTGAAGCCCATGGGACTGCCTTTTTTCTGCCACTGATTCCGCACCCCTGGAGCGGGGCAGGCGGACGATAACGGGGGGGCGGAGCTTAACATCCGCGGCAGGGACCGCGTGAGTCCGGGGGCGGCCCGGGGCCTGCGGACTACCGCCCCCAGGTTGCGCAACCGGGCCGTATTCATGATCATTCGGGAATGAGCGGCCAGGATTGGCAGGTCTTTGAAATCGAGGATCTCCGCGGCAATGTGCGGGGGCCCGAGCCGCGATTTTTCGAGTTTCTAGCCGGCCAGAGGCTCTCCGGAGCGGTCTACCGGCTGCCCGCCGGCGCGCATGACCTGCAGGGTCCGCACCTCGAGGACGAGGTCTATGTCGTGCTCCGCGGCCGGGCAACGCTGCGCGTCGGGGCGGTGGACCGCGCCATTCACCCCGGCCTGGTGGTATTCATCCCCACCAACGTCGCGCACTCCTTCGTCGATATCACCGAGGACCTCGAACTGCTGGCGCTGTTCAGCGCGACGAAGAAGCCCTACGCCTGACCATTCGATGCCGGATCCCGGGGAACGGCGGTCTTCCGGAACCTTTTGGGCCGGGTGAGAACGGAGCGCAGTAACCACAGCCTGCGCGTAAGTATTCCGGGCACCGCCCGAGCGCGAACCACGCCCGCGCAGCAGGACCTAGAACTGCTCTTCCCGCAGCCCGAGCAAGGCATCGCACCCGGCTTCGATCATGCGGCGATAACAGATGGCCTGCGGCATGATCTGCCCGGCGTAGAACTCCGCCGTCATGATCTTCGCCTCAAGGAAGGCCGCATCGGCCGGCTCCCCCTGGAGCATGTCGCAAGCGGCGGCAGCGGCGCGCGCGAGCTGCCAGCCGCCGAGCACCGTGCCGGTGAGCATGAGCAGCGGGTTGGAAACCGCACCGGGCACCCCCGGGGATTTCTGGTAATTCGTGGCGAGCCATCGTGCCGCCGTCGCGAGGCTTGCCACGCCCTCCTCGAGCGCCGCGCGCACGGCGCGGAGGCGGGTCCCGTGGCGCTCGAGTTCAGCAACCGTGGCCGACATGTCCGCGAGCAGCGCTTTCAGCGCCTTGCCACCGTCGCGCAGGATTTTCCGGCCGACGAAATCCGCCGCCTGGATGCCCGTCGTGCC
>JAKLLP010000287.1 GCA_023150055.1 Gammaproteobacteria bacterium
ACGAGTAGGCATCAACGTGCCTCGGCTTCGCGACGCGCTTTCCCGGCGGCTTCCCTGGCGAGCTCGTCGAAGTCGGCGTTCACTCCGAACTGGAGGATGCGGTCGGTGTACAGGCCTACGGTCTGGCCGAGGTGGCGGTCGTCGCTCGCCTGGTCGAGCACGAATGCCGCGAAGTCCGTATAGGTCATCATGGTTCCCTTGGGCGAATCGACGTTCACGGACAATCGCACATCACCGCGCCGAGGCTCCGCGACGAGAAACGGCGGCCGGAAGATCACGTGGTCGAGCCCGCTGCGCCGCACGCGTTGCTCCATTTCCGCCATGTCGCGGTAGAGGTGACGGCTGTTCCACAGCCACATCGTCGCCGGGTTGCTCATGTCCGCGGGCCGATCCGCGGGCACGGCCTGCTGGTTCTCCACGCCGAGGGAACTCGCCACCAGCAGGCGACGGCTGCCGCGTTTTTTCATGGCCGCAATGATGTTGTCCGTGCCGGTCGTGAACAGGTCGAAGTCGGGCGGTACTTCCTGGTCGGGTGCGACCCGCGGCCCCACCATGGAAATGACGACGTCTCCGGGGCTGATAGCAGCTTCGAGCGTGGCCGTCTCGTAGACGTCGCCCCGGCGGGGCGTGACCCGCGGGTCCTTTGGCTCGATTTCCCCGGGGCGACGCGCCACGGCGACCACGGCATGTCCGCGCTCCAGTGCCTGCCGGATGATCTCCCGTGAACTTCGGGCAGTGGCGCCGATCACCACGAGCCGCGGCGGCGTTGCGCTCGCGGCGGACTCGGCGGACAGGGCCGTCGTTGTAACGGCCAGGAGTAGCGCGGCGGCGAGGGCGCGAAGCATCATGTGATTCCCGCTGAGTGTGGCCCGTCGAGCGATCATGCTACTGTAACTGCAGCAGTGGCAGAACGCATGCACGGCGAGACTGGAGGCAGGCGATGGCAGCCAGGTTCCGGAGCTACAAGGCCGCCCTGATCGGATCGTTCCTGGCCGGCGCCCTGGCCACGCCGTTGGTCACGGTGCTGGCGCAGCAGGCCCGGACCTGGGGCGAGGCCTATCGGCGCATACCACCCTCGTACGAGCGACTCATCGAAGCCTCGGAGGCCGCGTTCATGAAGCGCGATGTCGAGGCGATCGGTGCGTCCTTGACGGATGATTTTTCCTGGTACCGCGTCACGGCTGCTGGCCCGGAGTTGATGGTCACCGGTCGCGAGGCCACTCTGCAGCGGCTACAGGAATTCTTCGCTTCCCCGGCATGGACGACGCAGGATTCCGAGGTGCACCGTCTCGGGATGATCGACAACCTGCTGGTGCAGGTCGAGGTGGATACGCTGAACTTCGGCAAGGGGCCGGTCCGGCAGACCTCGCTGCATGTCTATGAATTCCGGGACGGCAGGCGCTGGCGCGAGTTCGTGTTCTATCCGGCAGAGCCTTGAGCCATGTTGCCGGCCGGCGGCGTGAGCGCGCGCCGTATGCGCCGGGATGGAGGAGCGGCTGATGATGGCGGGTTCTCCGCAGACGCTGCGCGATCTCATCGACACCATTGCGCCACAGGATGAGCGCCCGGCGATCATCGCGGTGCACGCAGATGGCCGTGTGGACACCCTGAGCCGATCGGCACTGGCCCGGCGTGTGCTCGGGTTCGCGGGGGAGTTACTGGAATCCGGGGTGGGCCTGGCCGAGCCGATCCTGCTGTTCGCGCCCAACAGCACGGGGTGGCTGGTCGGTTGTCTCGGCAGCGTGTGCGCCGGCGCGCTGCCGGTGCCCGTGGACTGCCAGTCAGCCGAACGCGATCTCGCCGGTATTCTCGCCCATAGCGGCGCCCGGCGCGCGTTGGCTACGGACGAGTCGGCAAAGCGGCTGCGTGCCGCGCGCGATGATCTGGCGATCATTCGACTGGAAACGCTCGCCGAGGATGGCGAGTGGCCGGCCCGGCCCGGCGCGACCCGATCGTTGCCCGGGTTGCTGCCTGCGCTGCGCAGCGAGGAACCGGCGGTCCTGTTTTACACCTCGGGGACGACTGGTGCGCCGAAAGGCGTCCCGCTCAGCCACCGCAACCTGCTGTCCAATCTGCAGGCGCTGCTGGCAGCCGAGCTGGCGGGTCCCGAGGACCGGCTGCTCCTGCCGTTGCCGCTGCATCACACCTATCCGTTCACCTGCGGGCTGCTCGGCAGTCTTGCTACTGGCGCGGCGCTGGTGCTGCCGGCGGCGGTCACCGGTCCCGAACTCGTCGCTGCGATACGCGCCGGCGGTGCAACCCTGCTGCTGGGTGTGCCGAGGCTTTACACGGCCTTGCTCGGCGGTATCGAGGCGCGCATAACCGCGGGCCGTCTCGGCGGCAGCGTCTATCGCCGCCTGCAACAGCTCGCCGCCATGTTGCCGCGCACCTGGCGCATTCGAGTCGGGCGGACCCTGTTCCGGCGTCTGCACGAGCAAATGGGCCCGACGCTGCGCACGCTCGCCTCCGGCGGAGCGCGTCTCGAACCGGAGGTCGCCACGCGCCTCGAGGGGCTCGGCTGGGAGGTCCTGAGCGGCTATGGCCTGACCGAGACCTCACCGATACTCGCCTTCAACGTCCGGGGCCACGTCTGCCATGAGTCCGTCGGCCGGCCTCTGCCCGGCATCGAGCTGCGTGTCGCCACGGAGGACGGCGACGGCGCGGGCGAGGTGCAGGCACGCGGCGCGAACGTGTTCTCCGGTTATCGGGGTGATCCGGATGCGACGGCCGGGGCTTTCACGGCCGATGGCTGGTTTCGCACCGGCGATCTCGGCAGGTTCGACGCCGGCGGTTTTCTGCATCTCGTGGGACGCTCCAAGGAGATCATCGTCCTGCCCGACGGAAAAAAAGTCGCCCCCGAGAATATCGAGGAGCTCTTGATCGCGAGTCCGCTGATACGCGAGGCGGCGGTGCTGGAGCGGGACGGCAGGCTCGCGGCGCTCATCGTGCCGGACCAGTCGGCTTTGCGAGAGCGCGGCGCGGTGCGGCTCGCATCGATGATGCGTGAGGAAATCGAGGCGATTTCGATGAGGCTGCCGGCGTGGCAGCGCATCGCCGATTACCGACTGGTGTACGAACCGCTGCCGCGCACACCACTCGGAAAGCTGCAGCGCTTCCTGATTGGCGGTCGTTACGCCGCTACCGCGGCCGATATGTGCGCCGGCGCAGCCGCTGCGGTGTCCGCGGCCGATCGCGCATTGCTCGAGGAAGAACCCGGCCGCAGGGTGTGGGCATGGCTGCAGGAGCGCTTTGCCGGCAAACCGCTGTCGCTCGATGCAAGTCCGCAGCTCGATCTCGGCATCGATTCGCTCGAGTGGTTGACACTGACGCTGGAGATCAGAGATCGCTTCGGTGTCGCGATCGGTAACGAGGCCCTTGCGAGGGTGCTGACCGTGCGGGATCTGCTGCAGGAGATCCGTGCCGCGCCGGCAGCGGCGGTCCCGGCCGCGCTCGGGCCGGACGCCGGACCTGAGCGACGCGGCATGGCGCTTCGACTGCTCGGCTTGGCCTTGCTTGCCCTCGACCGCCTGCTGATGCGTTTCGTTTTCCGCGTGCGCGTGGAGGGCGCGGAGCGGCTGCCGCTGGACGGGCCATTGCTGATCGCCCCGAACCATGCGAGCTACCTCGATCCGATGGCGATTGCGGCCGCGCTGCCATGGCAACTCCTGCGGCGCACGCGCTGGGCCGGCTGGACCGATTTCATGTTCCGGGACTGGCGCTGGCGGCTGCTCAG
>JAKLLP010000288.1 GCA_023150055.1 Gammaproteobacteria bacterium
GAATGGCGCGCATCGAGACGCGGGCGCCTTCGACATCGCTGCGCAGGCGATTGCGCCATACCTCGGCGCTGCTGGCCGCCTGTTCCGCCTGGGCAGGGCCGCGCAGGCTGCGCAGCGGCTCGACCAGGGCGGCGGGCAGCACGACTTCGAAGGCGTGTTCTGTGTCGCCGATGACATAGCCAAAGCGCGCCACGGACACGGTCTCGGAGCTTGCGGCGATGCCGGCGAAGATCGGGTTCGACTCGGTCTTGCCGAGCGCGAATTCCAGGTCGAGAAAGGGTTTCCAGGCCTGCTTGATATCGCCAACGACCGCCTCGACGAACTTGCGGGTCAGGCGTTGCTCGACCGGAGTGAAATCAATGAGCTCGTCTGGCCGCGTGCCCTTGCCGTCGCCACCGAAGAACACCTCGGTCAACACGAAGACGAAGTCGGGGCTGAGACTCAGCATGCCCTTGAAGTTACCCGGCCGGATGTCGAGCAGGCTCAGGCTTGCCGGGGCGGGCAGCGTACGGACGTAAGTGCCCCAGCGCACCGAGCGCACCGGGTGGGCTACCACGTCGAGCGAGGTCCGGAAGAACCGCCGCCCCGTGGCCTTGAGCAGGCTGACCATCCGCTCGGCAATTGACTCGAGGGCAGGCGCGCGGTCGGCGAGTATGCGTTCCCAGTGATCGGCGTGCAGGTCCCGCACCTGCCCCGCAGGGGTTAGCGCGGAATCCGCGTCACCGCCGGACCCCGGTGGCGGCGCGCGTAACGCCTGGGATTCCTCGTCGGAAATGATTTCCTTCTGGTCCATAAATGGTGGCTACTGGACGACGAAGCTCGTGAAGTACAGGTCTTCGATGTTGACCTTGCTGTCTTTTTCCTTGGGTGGATTGGCTTTGAGTATTCGCTGCACCTCCGCCAGGCATTCCTTGCGCAGCGACTCTTTGCCATCGCGGCTGATGAGATCCTCGAGCCCCTTGCCGCTCAACGTGTTGAGCAGGTTGTTGCGGATGACCGGCATATGCAGCTCGACCGCCTTGATGCTGGCCTCGTCGCGGGCCATTACCTCGACGGTCGCCTGCAGGAAACGCATCGTTCCCGCATCCTGGAAGCTGACCACCAGCGGCGGGTCGAAAGCGAAATAGACCGGGGGCGCTTTCGATTCCGGGGCCTTCTTTGCGCCCGGCTTGGCGGCTTTGCCCTCCGGCTCCTCGACGTGGGCCGTGCAGCCGGGCATCAGGCCCGGCATGACGATGCAGCCGACGATGGAGGTGACCAGTTGTGCGGCGATCACCAGCACGAACAGGCCCACGCCGAGGCCGATCGTCTTGCCGAGGCTGCTGCTGCCGCCCGCCTTGATGTCCTTGGTCGCCTCGGCGACCTGTGCTTCGTCCGTTGCCATGTGCTGCCACCCCTATGGTGGATAAGTCCTCGCTTTCTTAAGCAAGAGCTGTGCCAGCCACGGCGGTGTATTTTTATTCTTGTAAAACAGCCTGTTAACGGAGGCCCTGGATGAACCGTCAAGCTGTTGGCGGCTTCACCCGACCCCGGATGGTCAATCTTTTGGCGGCGGCGGTGCACGAGAGTGCATCCCTTGGTCAGGACCGCAGGCCGATTGCCGGCCGTGGCGCCTCACTGCGAGAATTCCCCGGCGACCCACGGCCACTTAATAAAGAGTGAGCGCGGAGCCCGGCGCGACCGCGTTCCCCACGGTCACGCGCTTTCCCGGTGGCGGCCGCTCGCGGACTCAGGGAAGTCCTACAGAACGAGGCAGTCCCGCAATGAATTCATGCAAGCCGACGGCCAATGATTCCGCGCGTACCCGCATATACACGACGAACATGAATTTCCTGTGTGCCGTGCTCATCGCCATTCCTGGCTTTTTCTGGCACGGCGGCACGGCCCTCGCCGCGCAGTACGCCGTCGAGCTGGTGCGTGTCACCAGCGGCAACAGCAACGGCACCTCGAACGCAAAGACACTGACGACCCTCGGCACCTGGGTGTACGACGATGTCGAGGGCACGGTTGCGCTCGCCGGCACGCAGCGCAACCTGTTCGATCTCAGTCCCGCGCCGAACAACGATCTCTTCACCCATGAAATGACCGATGCTGTCTTCGACCTCGACGCCGTCAGCGTGAGCGGTGCCGCCTACCGGTGCATCGAGGGCCAGTTCGGCGACATCGTCGGCGCAAGCCTGTGCGGCAACGTGAGCCTGGGTGCGGATTTCGTTTCCCAGACGACGCTCGACTACAGCACCGTGCCGGGCACCCGGAATATCGGTGGCGACGACGTGGCGCTCGGGCCGCAGCAGCAGCTCACCAGCTATGCCTCGGCGCTGGTGAGCTTCAACGGCAGCACCCTCCTGGTCGAGACGCCCGAGTGGACCGCCAATCCGGGTGCCGCGGGGCTGCAGCTCGAATTCATGGTGAGCGAAGCGCCACCGTTGCTGGACATCCCGAACCTGGTCGGGACGGAACAGTCGGTGGCCGAGGCGGCGATCGCCTCGGCGGGGCTGACCGTGGGAACGGTCTCGACCGCCCATGACCCCTTTGCCGAGGCCGGCACCGTGCTCAGCCAGAACCCATTGCCCTGCACGGGCTGCGCCATGCTCAACGACGCGATCGATCTCGTGGTGTCACTCGGCCCGGTGCCGGTCGTGACGATACCCGAGCGTATCGGGGCGTTGCGGGAGTCGGTGACCGAACTCGACCTGCCGCGCTCGCGCCAGGGCAGGCTCTACAGCCGGCTGAGCAACGCCGCCTTTCTCGTCATGCTGTGCTCGCCGGGCGAGATGGGCGGCGACCCGGGGCCATGGGCGGAGCAGCTTCGCCAGCGCATCCGGCAACTCGAGCGGCGTACACCGCGCGCGCTGGAGAGGATACTCGGCAAGTTGTGCGGGCGCGACGCGGGCGCCACCCGGGCTGCGCACCAGATCGAGCTTTTCATTCGCACCGTCGACTCCTATCGCGGGCGCTGGCTGGACGAGACGGACGCCGATGACCTGGTCGGGCAGGCGCAGGTCCTGATTGCCGAACTCCTGTTCGTGCCGCCGTCATCCGGCGTCGTGACGCTGGCCTCCGGCGGCGTCGAGCGCGTCTACTACCTGCGGGTGCCGTCGGATTACTCGCGCTTCGAGGCACCAAAGCCGATCCTCTTCGCCTTCCATGGCACCGGCGGCAGCTGGAGCAGCTGGTTCGACGGCGGCTATTATGGCCCGACTCTGCAGGACACCATCGGCGACGAGGCGATCATCGTCTTCATGTCGGCCGACACGCTGGTGACCGGGATCCGTCAGTGGGATTTCGCCACGGACTTCGACTACTTCCGGGACGTGCTGGCCGACGTGGCGAACAAGCTCCGTTTCGACACCAACCGGATTTTCGTCACCGGCCACAGCTCCGGCGGCGGTTTCACCCACGAGATCGGTTGCCGGTTCGGCGATATCGTGCGCGCGATTGCGCCGCACTCCGGCGCCCTCACCGCGCGGGACTGCACCGGCGCGGTTGCCGTGATGCAGATCCAGGGCGAGGTCGACCAGCTCGTGGCGCTGCCGACGGTGCTGCCGTCGCGTGACTACTGGGTGCTCTACAACGGTTTCGAACTGGACGCCTCGGGGGCGGGCACGGTGCCCGGCTGCCGCGACTACTCGCTCGGCAGCTCGCTGTACCCGGTCGAGTGGTGCACGCACGGAGAAACGGCGGCATCCGGCCACGGCTGGTGGTCACAGGCCAGTGCTGCCATGTGGT
>JAKLLP010000289.1:0-232 GCA_023150055.1 Gammaproteobacteria bacterium
ATGCACCAGGCATTGACGGTGTCCGGTTCGTCGATGATCCGTGCGCTCCATTCCCAGTTCTCGGTCTCCGGCCGGTAGGCTATCGCCTGGGCTATCAGCCGCCCGGTGATGGTGTCGATCCGCTCGACCAGTTTCGGATCCGACACCAGCTTGCCGTCCGAGTCGAGCTTGTCCATGGTCGCGACGTACTGCTGCTTCGACGCGACGATGGCCCTCTCCTCGGAGACCAGCA
>JAKLLP010000289.1:242-3724 GCA_023150055.1 Gammaproteobacteria bacterium
GCGCAGGCGCTGAGCAGCGCCGCGAGGCACACGAGGAGGACAGCGGCCCGGCTTCCGGAAAGCAGCTTCGGCATGCGGGAAGTCTAGGCGATTCGACCGCCGATCGGCCAGTCGCGCCGCTGGCGCGCTGCAGCGTGCGGGGCGCTGTCAGGCTCCCACGACCAGCAGCGACGTGTCGGCCGTGCCCAGTCGCTCACAGCCGTCGGCCGTGATGCGCACGGTGTCTTCCATGTGCACCGAGCCCCAGCCGATTTCCGTATGCGGCATGTCGACATTGATGACCATATTCTCGCGCAGGACCTGATCGGGCTTGGTCTGGGGCTGCACGCAGGCCGGCTTCGGGTCGTCGGTGTGTTCCAGCCCGAGGCCGTGCACGACCGGATCGCGAAAGTCGGGGATACCCGCCGCGCGTACCACATCCCGCACGCGGCGCGAGATCTCGCTGTAGCGAATGCCGGGCCGGATGATTTCCTGCGCGACCTCCCAGCCTTTGCACAGGGCCTGGTGCCGGTGCCGGTGTTCGGCCGTGGGTTCGCCAACCACGACACAGCGGCCGAAATCGCCGTGATAGTGGCGGTACTGCCCGAGCGCATCGAAGAAGACCGGTTCGTGGCGGCGGATGGCCCCGGCGGGCAACTCGCCCAGTCCGCACATCAGGTAAACGCCGCGGCCACCCAGGCGCGCCAGCGCCTGCATATAGACGTTCTCGATATCGAGCCAGCGCGCGCCCTCGCGAGTCGCCTGCGCGGCGGCGAGCAGAGCCGCTTCGTTGATGCGAGCGGCCTGACGCAGCAGGCCGATCTCCGCCTCGGTCTTGACCATGCGGATCTCGTTGAAGATTTCCGGCGAGTACAGGCATTGCGCGCGGGTGAGGCCGCAGTGCGCGAGCCAGCCGTGCACTCGCGTGTCGTCCACGGCCAGCCGCCCGCGTTCCAGTCCCGCCGCCTTCACCGCCCGCGCCAGTGCCCAACGGGCATCCGGTGACATCGCCTGGCCGAGCCGGCCGGTGATATCGACCCAGCGCTGCTCGAGCGGCTGCAACGACCCGCCCTCGCGCACCGGCCAGCCCTGGTAGTCGGCGCCCCGCGGCGTACCGTCGGCGAGCCGTGCCCGGGCGCCACCGCCGTGGTCGGCGGAGTCCGGTGCGGAGTAGGCATACAGGGCCGGCATCCAGCTGCCGCCGGTGGTCTCCAGCCGGCGGATTTCCAGTGCCGGCACCACCAGCCCGGGCGGAGCATCTTCCCGGTACGGCAGCACGGCGAAGTAACTGCCGTCGTAGCCCACCGGCGTGTTGAAGGCCCCCCAGTAGTCGCTGAGGTAATAGGAATTGACCGGCCTGGCGGCGATCAGGCCGTCGAGATTTTCGCGTTCGAGGATTTCAGCGGCGCGGGAGCGATTGAGCAGCATGGGCAGGGGATCCTACGGCCGGAAGCGAACCCGGGGAGTATAGCGGCGCGATGACGCCCGCCGGCTGCCTTGACCGGCGGCAAGGGCTGCGGCACCGTGTCCGCCTGGTCGCTCGCAGACAGCCGTGTCTTCCCAACAGGATCGGGCAATGAGCGGTTCCGTCGCGTCTCCCGCGCCGCACTTGCGCAATGTGCTGCTCGCACTGGCCGCGGGACTCCTGCTCGCGCAGGCAGCCGATGCGCAGAGCGAACCGTCGGTCCGGGACGGGTGTGCGGTGCTGGCGGCTTTCGACTTCAGCGAGCCGCTGGGCGCGGCGGTGGAGTTGCAGGCCGAGTCCCTGGAGGCCGTCGGCGATCTGCCGGCCCGCTGCCGGGTGAGTGCCCGGGTCGCACCTGAAGTCGGGATCGAGGTCTGGCTGCCCGAGCCCGGTTGGAACGGGAAACTGCTGGTGGCCGGTTGTTACGGACTGTGCGGCAGCATCCGCGCCGACCAGATGGAGGATGCCGCTGCCCGTGGCTATGCCACGGCCACCACCAATGGTGGCCATAGCGACAGAGAGTATCCGGACAGCCGCTGGGCCTGGAACAACCCGCCGCTCGAGACCGACTTCGGTCATCGGGCCGTGCACGTGACCGCCGTGCTCGCCAAGGCCCTGGTCGTCGCCTTCTATGGCAGCCCGGCGACACAGGCCTACTTTCGCGGCTGCTCGACCGGCGGCCGCCAGGCGCTCGTTGCCGCCGGGCGTTATCCGGAGGATTTCGACGGCATCATCGCCGGCGCGCCGTTTCACCAGACGCTGTCCGTGCCCCACATGATCTGGGCCGTGCAGGCCAATACCTCGGCGGATGGCAGGCCGCTGCTCCGGACAAAAGAATTCCGCCTCATGCACGAGGCTGCGCTCGCCACCTGCGATGCCGATGACGGGCTCCTCGACGGCATCATCGGCGACCCGCAACACTGTGGCTTCGATCCGCAGGTTCTTGCCTGCGCGGAGCCCGGGCAGGGCGATTGCCTGCAGCCGGCGCAGATCGCTGCAGCCCGCCGGATCTACGCGGGGCCGCCCGACCCCGCAGGTGGATCAGCGGTCCTCGGCGCCGCCGTCGGCAGCGAACCCGCCTGGGCTCAGCAGTTGCTCGGCCGCGACGGCCGGCCGCCGTTCTTCCACACCGTGGGCCAGAACTGGATGCGCTACCACGCCTTCGAGCCGGATCCGCCGCAGGGTGCCGGGCCGCTCACCTTCGATTTCGAGCGCGATCCCGCGCGCCTTGCAGCGGCGGCCGCGCGCGCCGGGTTCAGTCCCGATCTCACGCGGTTCGCCGCGCGCGATGGTCGGCTGATCCTCCATCACGGCTGGGCCGACGAGAGCCTGCAGCCGTCGCATACGCTGCACTTCTGGCGACAGGCCTTGCTGGCGAATGGCGGCGAGGAGCGGTTGCATCGCTTTGCGCGACTTTTCATGTTGCCGGGCGTGGGCCACTGCGGAGGCGGCGCCGGGGCGGGCGACGTGGATTACCTGAGCGCCCTCGAGCGTTGGGTGGAGCAGGACGAGGCCCCGGATATGCTCATCGCCGCGCGCACGGCGGAGAGCGTCCCGGCCACAGAGCGTCAGCAGCGTTTTCCATTGACTGCGGAACTGCAGATGCGCCGACCGCTGTTCCCTTATCCCGAGGTCGCCCGCTACAGCGGTGTCGGTGATCCCCGCGACCCGTCGAGCTTTGTCCGGGCGCGACCCGGCAAGCCCGCTCGACTGCCGCGTGCGGACAGCGTCGACGTCAGCCGGCCCGACACCGGCCGGGAGTCCCGACCCTGATCCGGGTGACGGACGGTGCGCTCGGTCCGCGCTTCCCGGGGCGCGGTTTTCACCTAGACTGGCGCCTTGTTTTTCCCGGGAGACCCGATATGCCTGCCGTGGCCCGGCCGCGTCTTTTTGTATTGATTTTATTGGCTTTTTTGCAGCTGTCCTGCCCTGTGCCTGGTGCCGCGGGCGAGCTCGGCGACCCGGACAGCCCCACGGTGCTCATCACCGGATCCAACCGGGGAATCGGGCTTGCCCTGGTCGCGGAGTTCGCCAACCA
>JAKLLP010000028.1:0-1826 GCA_023150055.1 Gammaproteobacteria bacterium
GCCCGGAGGCGGGAGTCTCCGCCCAAAGCGAGTATCGGGGAGCGACGGCGGAGACCTCCCGCCGCAAGGGCGGTCATCGCTGGCAGGTTATTTGCGGAACACCACACCAGCCGGCAGCCTCGTTGCACCGTATAGCTGATAGATGGGCGCATTCGAATACACAGCCGTCGATTCGACCGGACGCGAAACCAAGGGCGTCGTCGAGGGCGATACCCCGCGCCAGGTCCGGCAGATCCTGCGCGAGCGCAAGCTGCTGCCGCTCGCGGTCGTCGAGGTTGCCGAAAGGGAAGCCACGCGCCAGCGCTCGTTCTCGCTGCGCAAATCGATGTCGGCAGCCGACCTGTCTCTCGTCACGCGCCAGCTGGCGACGTTGCTGCAATCGGCCCTGCCGCTCGAGGAGGCCCTGCTCGCCGTCGCCGAGCAGACCGAAGCGCCGCGGGTGAAGAGCATCCTGCTCGGGGTGCGTTCCAAGGTCATGGAAGGCCACACGCTCGCCGACGGGCTGGCGGATTTTCCGAAGGCGTTTCCCGAGCTGTACCGGGCCACCGTGGCAGCCGGGGAACAGTCGGGCCACCTCGACGCGATCCTGGAACGTCTTGCGGAGTACACCGAGAGCCGCCAGGTGCTTACGCAGAAGGTCCAGAACGCGATGATCTACCCCGTGGTGCTGACCACCCTCGCCCTGTTGATCGTTGGCGGCATGCTGGTCTATGTGGTGCCCAAGGTCGTAGCCGTATTCACCAACACCGGCCGGGAACTGCCGGCGCTCACGCAGGCCCTCATCAGCCTCAGCACCTTCCTGCGCGAATACGGCGTGGTGCTGGTCATTGGCCTCGCACTCCTCGGCTGGGCAATCGCGCGGCTGCTGCGCCGACCTGGCCCGCGCCGGTCCTGGCACGCCACCTTGCTGCGGCTGCCGATCCTGGGCCGCCTCACCCGGGGGTTCAATACGGCGCGTTTCACCCGGACCTTCAGCATCCTCACCGGCAGCGGTGTCCCCGTGCTCGAGGCGCTGCGGATCTCCGCAGAAGTAATCACCAACATGCCGATGCAGGCCGCCGTGAGTGAAGCCGCCGCGCGAATTCGCGAGGGCGCGCCTATTGGCAAGTCCCTGGCGGTGAGCGGGTACTTTCCGCCTATCTGCATCCACCTTATCGCCAGCGGCGAAGCAAGTGGCGAGCTGGAGACCATGCTGGCCCGTGCGGCAGCCAACCAGGAGCGGGAAATGGACGGGCTGATCGCCGCACTGATGGGCCTGATGGAACCCGCACTGATCGTCACGATGGGGGCTATCGTGCTGATTATCGTGCTGGCGATACTCCTGCCGATTTTCGAACTCAACCAGTTGGTCGGCTGACCCCGGGGCCGGCCGCGACCGTCAAGGCACCGGACCTCTTGCGCTCCCCAGGGGTTTTTTCGACCCCGCTTCACAGTCGTCCGAGTCGGCTATTGCCAACCCAGCGAAATGCGATTATATAAGCCGCCATTCGACAACCACCGCGAGTTTTTTGGAGAGGAACCGCGCAGTGCCAGGGACTCAGACCCCAAACGAACCTGAGCCGGAGGCCGAGGAGCAGGACGCCGAGGTGCCTGCCGGCGCATCTCCTACCGATAATGTTGGCGACATCTCCGTCGAGGTGAATGTCGAAGACCTCATTGCACAGATAGAGGCCGAGTCGAAGGATGCCGCACCCAGCGGCTCCGCACGGCGCAGGATCGAGGATATCCTGGAAGAAAAGCGCATCGCACGCGAGATCATGGATCTCGACGATTTCGATATCGACGACTGACCCCACCGCAGCCACCCGGGCGCTTTCGACCCGGCG
>JAKLLP010000028.1:1836-12472 GCA_023150055.1 Gammaproteobacteria bacterium
ATGATGCATCGACCGCACCGCGCATCGGCGTATATTCAGATCAGTGAAAATCCCGGCTGGCCGTCTTCAGGCCGGCCAGCATGCGGCTGTGATCCTCGAGCCGGCCGGCGATGACGTGCAGCACATCGCCGTCGCGCTGAACTCGTCCCCATACCCCCAGCAACCGTGCCTGCAGCAGGATACGCCGTTGACGCTCGGCGACCGATTGCCAGACGATGAGATTGATATGGCCGGTCTCATCCTCCAGGGTGACGAAAATCACGCCCCCGGCGCTGCCCGGCCGCTGCCGGGTGATGACCAGTCCGGCGGTGTGCACGAGACTGTCATGCGCGCGCTTCCATACCTGCTGCGCCGTCAGGCAGCGCTCCCCGCGCAACCGGGTGCGCAGTAATGCAACGGGGTGCCGGGCGAGCGTGAGCCCCAGGCACTCGTAGTCTGCCGCCACGTTCTCGGATTCCGTCGATGGCGGCAGCAACGGAATACCCTCGTTGATGCGTATCTGCGGCAGTAACGGCAAGGGCTGCTCGACGCCGGCGACTTCCCATACGGCCCGGTGGCGATGGCCGGCGATGTCCACCAGCGCTCCGCAAGACGCCAGGGCGTGCAGGTCGGGTGAGCCGAGCCGGGCTCGTTCAGCCAGATCCTGCGCAGAAGTAAACAACCCCTCCTTGCGCGCCAGTCCAATTCGGTCGCCTGCGCCGGAGGACAAGCCGTTGACCAGCCGCAACCCCAGGCGTACCGCCGGTCTGCCAGCCGGGCCGGGCTCCAGGCTGCAGTCCCAGCCGCTGCGATTGATGTCCACCGGGCGCACTGCCACGCCGTGCCGGCGAACGTCCTGCACGAGCTGGGACGGGGCGTAGAATCCCATCGGCTGGCTGTTGAGCAGCGCGCAGGTAAATGCCGCCGGCTCATGACATTTCAACCAGGCCGACACGTAGACCAGCAGCGCGAAGCTCGCCGCGTGGGACTCCGGAAAGCCGTACTCACCGAAACCGAGTATTTGCCGGAAAATCTGCTGCGCAAACTCGGGCCTGTAGCCACGGCGGCGCATGCCTTCCAGGAGCCTCTGTTCGAACGGCTCGAGCCCTCCCCGTCGCCGCCATGCCGCCATCGCCCTGCGCAGCTGATCGGCCTCGCCGGGAGAAAACCCCGCCGCTACGACGGCAAGTTGCATCACCTGCTCCTGGAAAATGGGCACCCCCAGGGTACGCGCCAGCACCCGCTCCACTTCCGGGCTCGGATAACTCACCGGCTCTTCGCCGTTGCGACGGCGCAGGTAAGGATGAACCATGTCGCCCTGGATCGGCCCCGGCCGTATGATGGCCACCTCGATGACGAGGTCGTAATAACAGCGGGGCCTGAGTCTCGGCAACATGGCCATCTGCGCCCGTGACTCTATCTGGAACACGCCGATGGTATCGGCACGACCGATCATGTCGTATACCTGCGGGTCCTCGGCCGGCACGCTGGCCACGGTGAGGCTCCTCCCGTAGTAAGCATTGATCAGGCCGAGGCTGCGGCGAATCGCAGACAGCATCCCCAGGCCCAGTATGTCCACCTTGAGCAGACCGAGCTCGTCGAGATCATCTTTGTCCCACTGAATGACAGTACGCTCCGGCATCGCGGCATTTTCGACAGGCACCAGTTGCGACAGCGCTCCGCGAGCGATGACGAAGCCGCCGACGTGCTGTGAGAGATGACGGGGAAAGCCGATGAGATCCCGAGCCAGCCTCACCAGGCGGCGTACCGTGGGATTGCCCGGATCGAGCCCTGCCTCCGTGATGCGCTCGTCCATGATGCGCCGTCCGTCCCACCACTGCATCGCCCGCGACAGCCGCTCCACCTGCAGCCCGGTGAGCCCAAGTGCCTTGCCAAGGTCGCGTAACGCGCTGCGCGGGCAGTAGCTGATTACCGCAGCCGCCAGTGCCGCACGCTCCCGGCCGTACTTGCGGTAGACGTACTGGATGACCTCCTCGCGGCGTTCATGCTCGAAATCGACATCGATATCGGGTGGCTCGTTGCGCTCCCGCGAAATGAAGCGCTCCACCAGCATGGACATGCGGGCCGGATCGACTTCGGTGATTCCCAGGCAATAGCAGACTGCCGAATTGGCGGCTGAGCCACGACCCTGGCAGAGGATGCCCTGCTGCCGCGCATGGCGCACGATGTCGTGCACGGTCAGGAAGTAGGGCTCGTAGGCAAGCTCGGTGATCAGCGTGAGCTCGTGCTCGATCTGTGCACGCAGGCGTGGTGTAACGCCCGATGGCCAGCGCCGACGCATCCCTGCCTCGGTCAGCTGCCGCAGATGGCTCGCCGGGGTTTCACCTGCCGGTACCAGTTCCTCCGGGTATTCATAGCGCAATTCATCGAGACTGAAATTCACCCGTCCCGCAATCCTGACCGTCTCCTGCAAGAGCTCCGGCGGATAGATTCTCGCCAGCTCCAGGCGCGGGCGCAGATGCCGTTCGCCACTCATGTGCAGCCGATCGCCCGCCTGTGCCAGCGTGGTCTTCAGGCGGATAGCCGACAGAGCATCCTGCAGGGCGCGTCGACCACGCACATGCATGTGTACGTCACCTGTCGCCACCGCCGGGACGCCGCTTGCACGCGAAAGCGCCGTGAGGGCATCGAGCTTCGCCTGGTCATTGCCGTCCGCAAGCAGCTCCACGCCCAGCCACGAGCGGCCCGGAAAACGCTCCCGCACCCAGGTTGCATCGTCGGCTCCGGCACATCCGGTCGCCGGAATCCAGATCGCCAGACAGCCATCGAGGCAAGCCTCGCCAATACCCTGCCGATCGAGACGGTAATCGCCCTTGACGGCGGCGCGACGGGCACGGGTAATCAGCTCACAGAGCTGCCCATAACCCTGCCGGTGCATGGCCAGCAACAGCAGCTGCAGCCCATCGGTCAGTCGGAACTCGGCCCCGACGATGAGCTTCAGCCCAACGCCGCGGGCAGCTGCATGGGCGCGGACGATGCCTGCAACGGAGCATTCGTCGGTGATGGCCAGCGCCGCATAGCCGAGCCTGCTGGCACGGCCGACCAGTTCCGCCGGGTGTGAGGCGCCGCGCAGGAACGTGAAGTTACTGATGCAGTGAAGCTCGGCATATTCGGGCAATGGGATAGTCATTGCTTCCGGAGTTCATCGCCCACGTGCGGGGCGCGGCAGGCAAGTGCCTTGCCGGACGCTACGGCCCGGGAGCGCCTGCGCCGGGCGTGTGGAGCCGCGCGCAGCAGGAGCGCAGCGCGGCGGAACCCGAACGAGCGCAGCACAGGGACGTGCGCAGCGAGTGTCCCGGCGCAGGCGCCCGGGCCTTGCGCGCAAACGCGCCGGCTGTCGGGCCGTTACCAGCGCAGATACCCCGCTCAATGCACCACGCACGTGGGCGAGGAACCGCTTCCGGCGACGATTCATATCGCGTTTCAACCGAACAGGCCATGCAGGTACCAGCCACCATGACGGAGATCGCGGAAAACCCAGGCCGACTGGCCATGCGGGTTTCGGGCCACGTGGTAATCGCGGCGGATGTCATGCCCGTCCCACCAGCCCGTCTCGATACGCTCCGGCCCGCTCTCGAGCACCATCCGGCCATGGAACAGCGGTATGCCGTTGCGGCTCTCGATCGGCACAGGTGACTCGAGCAGCCATAACGGGCGCGGCGCACTACTGCTGGCTCGTACGCTGCCGGACTGTTGCTCCTGTGGCTCGGATACCACGTGCCAGGCGGCTTCCGGACGATGCTCGCTGCACAGGCCGATACCGTGCACCGCCGCATGGCCGAGGCGCATTCGCAACTGCTCCATCAGTCCCAGCAGTCGCTCATCACGATCCTGTTGCCAGCCGAACAATCCTGCCGTCAGCGGGGGGTGTTCCCGCGCCAGTTCCGCCTCCAGCTTGACGGCCACCACAGGCTCCGGAGCAGTTGACCTAGACAAGCGCATGCCCGTCAGCTCCCTCAACTGCGCCATATCAGCACTTGGCCTGAGCAGCCCTACACGCAGCATTGTCGCCGGCCGGCCGCGATGCTGCAGATATACCCACAGGATCCATGCCGCTGCCTGGCGCTGACGCAGCTCCCGCCCGAGCCTGCCGAGCAGAATCTCCAGCGCGCCCATCACGATGACACTGCTCCTTGTTTCGCACGGCAACTCCAGCTCGTCGGTGAATCGATCCTGCTGGTGGAATACCTCTCGCACTTCCGCTCGCCTGCCGAGCGCCTGATCGATCTCGGCCAGATAACCTTGGCCGATCCGGCGGGCCAACCCGTCACGCGGCAGGCGCATGCACTCCCCGAGCCTGCGGACGCCCATGCGCCGCAGCCTGCGTCGTATTTCCACGGGCCAGCCCGGCAAGCGCAACGGCAGACGTGCCAATGCCCCTGGCAACAGCGCCATCTCCGTCACGATCGCCTGCTCGCCGGACCAGGCCAGCCAGAGCGCAGCACGCGCGGTTGGTGCCACGGCTGCAGACACCGCATGACCGCGCTGGGTGGTTGCAGCGACTGCCATGCCACGAAGTGTCCCGGCGCCGCCAAACAGGATGTTGCTGCCACCGATCTCGAGTAACAGCGCGCCGCAGGGATCGATGCTCACCACAGGCGTGAATCGCGTTACCGTGACCGCCAGACCGAGCAGCGCCTCATGCTCGAGTCCGGGCCGGCGCTGTTGAATCTCGAGATCCGGCAATAGCGCCAGCGCGGCATTTACCGGCATGCCAGGCTGCACGCCTTGTCTTGCGGCGGATTCATCACACAGCAGAACGACGCCGGCCCCCTGCCCTACGCCATCGAGCACGACGCAGGGAGCAGAAGTGTCGCGGCAGAGCACCTCCAGCGGAAGATCCGGCAGATACAGGCATAGCCACAACCTGCCATCGGCCGGGCTGACCGCCCCTGCCGTCGTCTCCTCCTGCAATGAGTGCGATGCCATCGGCAGCGCGGGCTGCGCAAAGGGCAAAAGGGACTGCTGTACAGAACCCGACATCAGTCCAGCCCGTCACTACTGGTATCGAGATCGACCACGACTGGCGGTCCACCCCTGCGCTTGAACACGCTCAGCCTGAGACGTTTGGTGTCCTGCGGGCACAAGACATGGATACGCAATGGGGCCGGTGACCTGGACGAGCGCGCATCCGCAGGCCTGAACATGACCACCCAGGCACCGCTCGTCTCGGCTGCGAGCTGCAGGCGGCGCAGGGCGCGTCCGTCACGGCTCTGCGACCAGCCCAGCACGGCCGCAACGGCCCGGGCACGCAAAACCTGCTCCATCGCCCACAACGTATCGGTCTCCTGCCGGGACCGTACGAGCAACAACCGCGCCGGATCGAGTCCTGCACGAACCAGCGCGGGAGCGTAAGGAATATGGGGAACGGCAACGAGCATGACCCAGCCACCCGACAACCCGGCCCGTTCCCGGCTCACCAGGCGGCGCAAGGCCGGCAGCAGCAGGGCAAATTCCCCCATGCCCTGTGCATCGACCATGAGCTCGGTCAACTGCGCGAGCGGCCAACCACCATTCAGCGCCTTGTCAAGCTTCGACCACCCCGAAGAAACCATCTGGCCATCACGAGCTGCGGCCCGCCCCGCCTGCCAGATACGCGGATGCCGCAAGATCTCTCTGAGCCGACCCTCGGAAGACATTGAACGACCACCGTCATTTCGTGCCGATTGCTCAGGACAATCTGTTACGCAGCACGCCCACCACGATGCCCTCGATGACCATCGCCCTCTCCCCGAGATCTACCCGGATAGGCTCGAAATCCGGGTTCTCCGGCAGCAGCCATGCCACGCGGCCCTCCTGGCGATAGCGCTTTACCGTGACCTCCTCCTCCAGCCGCGCCACGATGACCTGGCCATTACGCACATCGGGCGTACGCCTGACGGCCACCAGATCCCCATCGAGTATCCCGGCGTCTTTCATGCTCATGCCCTGTACGCGCAGCAGATAATGCGGGGTGGGCTTGAACAGCGACAGATCGATGCGATAACGATCCTCGATGTTTTCCTGTGCGAGGATCGGCTGACCCGCGGCAACCCGGCCGACGAGCGGCAACAGGTCCTGGCTGCGCACCTCTTCACTCAGCTGGATCCCGCGGGAGGCGCCCGGCACCAGCTCGATCACCCCCTTGCGCTGCAAGGCCCGCAGGTGTTCCTCGGCAGCGTTGGCAGAACGGAATCCGAGCGCCCGGGCAATCTCCGCACGCGTCGGAGGCATCCCGTTTTCTTCTATAGCCGATTGAATTAAATGGAGAATTTCAGCCTGTCGGGAAGTAAGCCTGGCCATAGCTGTAACCTGTATTAAAAAACAGTATCTGTAATCTTATACAGTCACCGCCAGAGCGCAAGCCTGTCGTCAGATAAAGAACCGAAGCCCGACGCCGTCCCCCCATTCCCGACAGGCCGGCCACCCCGATGAGGAACTCCGGATGAAGCCCTGATGAACGCCCCGCCCCGATCCAGATCCTCATCCACAACCACGCTCTCATCGCACCCCTGCCCTGCCCGGGAGAGCCTCTGTTCTCTTTCCATGCGATTGCGCTTTCAATCCCTCCCGTCGCGTACCAAGTCCTCGCAGGATTGCGAAGCACTGTCGATTCGTTCATGATCTTGCGCCTTGGGGGGGCGCTTAAGCTATTTATTCCCTCCCGCGTTTGGGGTGCGGTAACTATCACCGCAATCGTATGTGTTGATACCAATTCTTCGAGGATTTCAAATGAACTCAAACCTCGCGATTAAGGCTGGCATTGCTGCCATTGCCGTGATGGTGACTGCCGGCTGCACCGGTAACCTCCAGAAAGAGCAAGAAGCGCTGAGTGCGCGGGTCGATCAGCTCGCCAAGGATGTTGCCTCTGCCAGGTCGACGGCCGATGCCGCCAACGCTGCTGCCACCAACGCCGGCAAGACTGCCTCCGCAGCTCAGAGCACTGCCAACCAGGCGCTGAATGCTGCTAACCAGAGCCAGGCCTGTTGCGATGCCACCAATGAGAAGATCGACCGGATGTTCAAGCGCGGCCAGATGAAGTAACTGATCGGCCGCATCGAAACGGCAGATGAAAAGGCCGCGGCCCGGCAGGGTCGCGGCCTTTTTTTGCCCATTTGCGGGGATGCCGCGAAAACCCTATTGCCGCGCTTCGCTTATCGTCGATGATTCCCTGATCGACGATGCCACGGCACTTGCTGGTTGGCTTACTGCATCGGTCCCCACGCGGAGCGGGATACCGAGCTTGGCCCGATAAACCTCTTCCACCAACTGCCAGTCGATGTCGGCTGGCCGCTCCCGTGTGGCCTCCACGTAAGCCTCGGTGAGGACCGTCATGCCCCGCTCTGTCGACTGTGTGTCTCCGTCGATCACCGGGTGCACCTCCAGGAATAACCCATCAGGCGACCAGCCGAACTTCACGGGCTGATTGACGATCTGCACCGGCGTGCCGACACGAATTTGCGGAAACAACCAGCTGATATCTTCAGGGTTCATGCGGATGCAGCCATGCGTAACCTGCATACCAATGCCGGCCGGCTTGTTGGTCCCATGGATGAGATAACTGGAGACGCTCAGCCTCATCGCATACTCGCCCAGCGGATTATCCGGTCCAGGCGGAACCGCCGTTGCGAGGAACCTGCCGTCGGCAGCGTGCTCCTCACGGATGCTCTTCGGCGGATACCAGGTCGGTCGGACCTGTTTGGCCGCGATCCGATGCCGGCCGAGCGGTGTAGACCAATCCATTCGACCGATGCTGACGGGAAAGGTGGCTACGCTCTGTGCGCCATCCGACTGCTTGAAGTAATAGAGACGAAACTCGGCGATGTTGACAATCACCCCTTCGCGTGCCGCCACCGGCAGCACGAAGCGCTTGGGCAGGACGATCTCGGTTCCCTCGCCAGGCAGCCAGACGTCGACACCCGGATTGGCGCGCCGCAGCTCCTCGTAGCCGAGACCAGTACGCTTGCCGATATCGATCAACGTGTCGTCGTGGGCAGCAAGGGTCGTGCTTACGGACCCGATGACATCGTAGCCCGGGGTAAGTACGTGGGTTTCCGCCTTACCCAGGCCGGGCACTGCGGCCAGCAGCAAAGCGGTGAGGCACCAGCCCGCAATGGGTATGGCGCATTTGGTGTTCCAGTGAGTTCTGGCAGGTGACCGATGCGCAACAGCACACATTCGCAAGAAACCTTCAGGGAATCCGGGTAGCCAATATAGCGAACGTCGGCGGAGGCTGGAACAGAGACGCTGCTCGCTTTGCAGCGGCAAGCTGCGGGGCGTCAATAGCGGATGAGCGAGGCGCCCCAGGTGAACCCCCCGCCAAAGGCCTCCAGCAGCACGAGATCACCGCGCTTGATGCGGCCGTCGCGGATGCCGACATCCAGCGCCATCGGCACCGATGCCGCCGATGTATTGCCATGATCCTGCAGTGTCAGGATCACTTTCGCCATCGGCATGTCCAGGCGCTTGGCCGTCGCCTGGATTATCCGCAGATTTGCCTGATGCGGCACCAGCCAGTCGACCGCAGAGCACTCCAGTTCATTTGCATCCAGCGCTTCATCGACGATGCTTTCCAGCGTCTTCACGGCAACCTTGAAGACTTCATTGCCTTTCATCTGTATGAAGGCGCCCTCACCGTGCATGGCCTCGGGCTTCCGCGATGGCCCGTACGGAAAGTAGAGAAGGTCCTTGTACCCGCCGTCTGCACCAAGATGGCACGACACAATGCCCGGCTCATCGGCCGGCTGCAGCACCACCGCGCCCGCACCATCGCCGAACAGCACACAGGTCGTGCGATCGCTCCAGTCCGTGATGCGGGAGAGCGTCTCGGCGCCGATGACCAGCGCGCAGTTCGACTTTCCTGAGGTGACGAAGCGATCTGCCACGGTCAGCGCGTAGATGAAACCACTACATGCCGCCTCGACGCTGAACGCAGGGCAGCCGCGGATCCCCAGCCGATCCTGCAACAGGCAGCCGACGTTGGGAAAGACCACGTCAGGAGTCGTTGTCCCGACGATGATCAGGTCCACGTCACCTGCTGTGACTCCGGCCGCCTCCATTGCCCTCGATGCGGCCTGCTCGGCAAGATCTGCCGTCGTCTGCCCCGGTGCGGCGATATGACGACGCTCGATGCCCGTGCGCTCGCGGATCCACTCGTCGGTGGTATCCACCATCTTCTCGATGTCGTGGTTGGTGAGGACCCGCTCGGGCAGGTAGCGACCGGTTCCGGCAATACGCGAGTACATCTCTAGTGGGCCTGCTGTTCGTCGAGCAACCGACGTATCTGGGCGGGAACCTGCTTGGACACCTCGAGCATCGCGGTATTGAGCGCCTGGCGGAAGGCGAACTCATCAGCCCCACCGTGGCTCTTGATAACGATCCCGTCGAGACCAACGAGGCTCGCGCCATTATAGCGACGCGGATCGAGTTTACCGGCCAGCGAGCGCAGCACCGGTCGTGCGGCCAGCCCGGCCAGCCTGCCGTAAATGCCGCGCGTGAATTCCTCGCGCAGGAAATGTCGCACCAGGCGCGCGGTACCCTCCATCGACTTCAACGCCACGTTACCGGTGAATCCGTCGCAGACAACCACGTCGGCGCGCTGGTCTGGGATCCGGTCGGCCTCAATGTAGCCGACGTAATTCATGTGGCTCGCCGAGAGCAGCGCGGCCGCCTGCTTGACGGTATCGTTTCCCTTGATGTCTTCCTCGCCGATGTTGAGCAATGCGATACGGGGAAATTCGATATTCTCGACTCCGCTTGCCACGACAGAGCCCATAACGGCGAACTGGAACAGGTGCTCTGCCGTGCAGTCGGCATTGGCACCGAGATCGAGCATATAGGTGCGGCCATGCATGGTCGGTACCGGCACCATGATGGCCGGCCGGTCGATCCCAGGCAGCGTCTTCAGCACGAACCTCGACGTGGCCATGAGGGCCCCGGTATTACCCGCACTTACGCAGGCGTCCGCCTGGCCTTCCTTCACCAGGTTGACCGCTACACGCAGGGAGGAGTCTTTCTTTTTCCGCAGGGCATCGGCTGGGGACTCATCCATGCCCACCACCTGGCTCGCCTCCTGGATACGGACTCGTTCGTCCTGAAGGCCCGAGGCCTGCAGGTGCCGGCTGATGACTGCGCCCTGGCCGACCAGAACGACGCGCAGGCCGGGATGCTCGCCAACCATGGCGAGCGCTGCAGGAACGCACACATCAGCGCCGCGGTCACCGCCCATGGCATCCACGGCAATGGTTACAGGCCTAGCCAAGGCAAACCCCAGCGCTGTCGGAGGCAGGATTCGTGCACGTCAGGGCCGGCACCCTGGTGATTCCCGGCCGCCGGCTATTCGGATACGGGTTCGCTGGTGTCGATGATTTTCCGACCGCGGTAGTATCCGTCGGCACTGACATGATGGCGGCGGTGAGTCTCACCGGTCGTCGGCTCCACGGAAACGGCAGGTTTTGCCAGTTTGTCGTGAGAGCGTCGCATACCACGGGTAGACGGAGTCCGACGCCGTTTCTGAACTGCCATTTCGAATTCTCCTAGAAACCTATACCTGATTCTCGTCGTTCGGCCCTGGTTTCCTCAGGCCCGCAAGGCCCGCGAACGGCCGACTCACCGATTCGCCGGGAGCCCAGACGTCGCGCTTTACGACGTCCGACCG
>JAKLLP010000290.1 GCA_023150055.1 Gammaproteobacteria bacterium
GGCACGAACCAGCCGGAGATCTCGTCGGCGAGCCGCTGGATGGGGGCCTTGGAGCCCTGCGCCTCCTCGACGAGCTTCACGATGTGGGCGAGCACGGTGTCGCTGCCGACGCCGGTGGCCTCGAGGTGGGCGGCGACAGGGCCGGCCAGCGAGGGCGCCGGCTCGGGCAGCAGCAGCACGTAGAGCACCAGCGCGCCGCTGACGGCCGCCGACAGCATGAACGCGAGCCATCGTGTGGCCGGGCTGCAGGACTCGGCTCGCGCCGCGGCCTCCGTCGCGCGCAGCCGTGCCGCCGCCCCGATCAGCAGCGCGCCGGTCAGGCCGCCGCCGATGGCAGCCTCCGCGAGCGCCACGTCGATCCCCGACAGGCGCACCCACACCAGCGCCAGCAACAGCCCGTAGGCGATGAAGCCGGCGATGGCGAGGAAGATCTCGCGCGACACGACGGTCCAGATCGCCAGCGCCACGAGGAGCAGCGCGACACCGGTGCTGGCGAAGGTGATCATCGACGGCGGTCCGCGGCGCGGGCGGTCCGCGCAATCAGCTGGGACACCACGGCGCTGGAGAACAGCACTAGCACCCAGATCACCACCAGCTTCAGGCTGGCGAGGATGCCGCCCGCCTGGGGCAGGAGGCCGAGCACGATGAAGGCGAGGCCCAGGTTGTCGGCCTTGGTCAGCGCATGCAGCCGGGTATAGGCATCGGGAAAACGCAGGAGGCCGATCGAGCCGGCGAGGAAAAAGAAGGCGCCGATCGCCACGGTCACGCCGGTGAACAGATCGAGTACGAGGTTCATCCGGGGGCTATCGCTGCTGGGAGTGACTATTCCGGTCGTCCGCGTAGCGCACGAAGGCGACCGAGGCGAACGCGGCCAGCAGGGCCAGCGTGAGCGCAACGTCGATCACGGGCGCCTCGCCCGTGGCGACACCGAACAGCATCAGGACCGCAATGGCACCGGAACCGAGCAGCTGAGCCGCCATCATCCGGTCGGCATAGCCCGGCCCCAGCCAGACCCGGGCGAGGCCGAGGGCGACCATGGAGCGCTTTCGCATAGGCCTGTTCCTCGGCCGCCAGCTGCTCGACGACCGGCTGCGCGGCGTCGAGCGCGTGATACTCGATGGAACGCTCGCTCTCGTCGGTGGCGACGGAGCCGGGCATCAGGCTCGAGACCACCTCGAACATGTTGCGGGCCGAGCCGCGCGGCAGCGTCACCGGGTAGTCGACGAACCCGGGCGCGAGCGGTGTGCCGGGACTCAACGCGCGACGGGCGACGTCGAGGCCGGCGACCAGCGACTGCCAGAGAAAGCGCGGCAGGAGCGCGACCAGCGCCGAGACGCGCACGCGTCCGGTCGCTGGCGGCAGCAGCCACAGGCTCGCCGCCGTCGCGGCGACGGTCGCGAGCAGCCCGACGACCAGGTTCGCGGGCTTGGCGCTCTGGTCGATCACGATCCAGAGGCCGAACAGCAATGCCGCGCGGGAGGCTATCGCCGTCGCGCGTCCGGCGGTGGCCGCGGTCGGGTGGGTGGTGCTCGTCGTCATCGGGGCGCCGGCCCCGCCGCTGCGTCTGGCGCCCCGATCAGCGTGACGCGCATCTCGCCGAGCCGCCTGTAGAGCTGCGCCTCCTCACGGATCGGCCACCATTCGTAGAGGAAGATCTCGAGCGGCCGCCACAGTGCCACCCAGCCACCGATCACGAAGGTTTCCATGATGATGCCGCCGTAAGCGTCCTTGTCGACGAGGCTCTTGACGAACTCGCCGACCAGCAACGCACCGGCAAGGAAGGCGAGGCCGATGAGCAGGCTCACCCTGCCGACGCGAAACAGCCGCCGCAGGCGCTGCCGCGCCGCGGCCGCGCACTGGATGAAGTAGCTGTGGACCGCGTCTTCGAGCATCACGGCGGCCTCGCGCGCGGCGGCTTCCCGGGCCAGGCGCACGACGAGTCCCAGCCGGGCGTTGCCGGGCGTCTCCCGGGCCCAGGCGACGATATACTCCTGCGCTTTGGGGTCGAGGTCGCGCTCCCGGAATGGCGCCGGATCCAGGGAATTGAAGAGCTGGCGCATCTCGCCCACGCGCAACTCGAGCACTTCCTCGCCTGGCGACGGTCACGTAGAGCACGGGCAGCAGGACCAGCGTCAGCACCGTGGCCACCACCAGTCCGCCCATGATCGCAAACGCCATCGGGCCCCAGAACACCGTCGGGGCGATCGGGATCAGGCCGAGCACGGTCGAAAACGCGGCCAGCATCAGCGGGCGCATCCGCGACGTGGCCGCCGCCATCACGGCCTCGCGGACACCCTTGCCCTCGCCGCGATCCGTTTCGATCTGCACCACCAGGATCACCGCGTTCTTGGCGATCATGCCGATCAGGGCGAGGATGCCGAGGATGGCGACGAACCCGAGCGGCCGGCCCGAGACGAGCAGCGCGAGCACGACGCCGATGAGGCCGAGCGGCAGCAGGAGGATCACCATGACCAGGCGCCGGAAGCTGACGAGCATCACCATCATGATCGAGAGCATCAGCACGATCATGATCGGCACGACGGCGAAGACCGAGCTGCTCGACAGTTCGCTTTCCTCGTAGATGCCGCCCACCTCCACGTGGTACTGCGCGGGCAGGCCCGCGCCGAACTCCTCGACCCGGGGCGCCAGCGCGCCCACGACCTCGTCGGGCAGTACGCCGGCGATGACGTCGGCCCGCACGGTCAGCGTCGGCACCCGGTCGCGCCGCCAGATCAGCGGGAACTCCTGCTCCTCGGTGAAGCTCGCGAACTGCTTCAGGGGCACCGTCGCGCCTGACGGCGTCGGCACCTGGATCGCGGCCAGGGACTCGAAGGAGACCCGCTCGCTGTCGATGGCGCGTGCCACGACGTTGATCAGGTAGATGTCGTCGCGCAGCTGTGTGATGCCGGTCCCGGTGAGCGCCGCGTTGAGCACGGCCGACAGGGTGCGGGAGCTGACGCCCAGCCGGCGCGCCTCGTCCTGGTCGACCCGCAGGCGCACCTGGCGTGCCGGCTCCATCCAGTCGTAGTGGACATGCCGGGCGCGGGGGTCTGAGGCCAGCAGGTTCGCGAAATCGAGCGCGAGCCGCCGGACTTCGTCGGGGTCGGGCCCGGAGATCCGGTACTGCAGCGGCCAGCCCACCGGGGGGCCGAGCTCGAGCGGAGACACGCGCGAGACGACTTCCGGGAACTCCTCGGCCAGCACCGTTTCGAGCTTTCCCTGGAGGCGCTCGCGCGCGTCGAAATCCTTTGCGACGACGATAAATTGCGCGAAGAAGGGATTGGCCAGCTGCACGTTGAACGTGAGGATGAAGCGGATGGCGCCCCGGCCGACGTAGCTGCTGTAATGGTCGACGTCGGGTTCGGCGTCGAGCACGGCCTCGAAGCGCTTGGCCTGCGCCTCGGTGGCAAAAATGGAGGCGTTCTGCCGCAGCGTCAGGTCGACGGACAGTTCGGGCCGATCGGACGACGGGAAGAACTGTCGCGGCACGTACTGCGAGAGCAGCAGCGCGCCGACGAATGCGGCGACCGTCAGTCCGATCGTGACCCAGCGGGCACGGATCGCCAGGGCGAGGAACGCGGCATAGCCGTCGACAATCCGGCTCGGCTTCCCCTCGCCGCCGGATTTCGGCGGCTTCAGCAACCCCTTGCCGATCAGCGGCGCGAAC
>JAKLLP010000291.1:0-3309 GCA_023150055.1 Gammaproteobacteria bacterium
GTTCGCGCTGCTGTCCATCGGGCAGGTGAGCGCGGTCATTGCCTCGGTGACGCTCGTGGGGCAGGAAGCCGAAGCTGCGGAGCGGGGTTCCGTGGTCGCGATGAACGGCTGGTTCGGCGCCGTCGGCATACTCGTCGCGGCCAGCATCGGCGGGCGACTGTTCGACAGCATCGGTCCGTCGGCGCCTTTCGCGATGTTCGGACTGCTGCAGCTCGTGCTCGCGATCGCTGCGGTGTGGGTGCGGGTCCGGTCGCCCGGACCGTAAGGCCTCACCGTGTCTTCCCCCCGTCTCAGCCCGCGGACTGCCGAAAATGCGGTCCGACCCCATTCACCGCTAGAATGCCCGGCATCCCAGGCGGCACAGCTTCAATCGGATCCATGAGCGCCAAACGAACAGGACTCGGACGCGGTCTCGAAGCACTGCTCGGTGAGACCAGCGAGCCCGCCAGGCCCGTGCAGACCCAGGCCAAAGAAGGCCTGCGGGAGATTCCGGTCGACCTGCTCCAGCGGGGCCAGTACCAGCCGCGCCAGGACATGCACCAGGAGTCGCTCGAGGACCTGGCGCGTTCCATCAAGGCGCAGGGGCTCGTGCAGCCCATCGTGGTGCGGCCGCTGCCGGGCACGGGTGCCGAGATTCGCTACGAGATCATCGCTGGTGAGCGGCGCTGGCGGGCAGCGCAGATCGCCGGTCTCGCGACGGTGCCGGCGGTCGTGCGCCGGATCCCCGACTCGGCGGTCATCGCGCAGGCGCTGATCGAGAACATCCAGCGCGAAAATCTCAATCCCCTGGAAGAAGCGCAGGCTATTCAGCGTCTGCTGAACGAGTTTCAGCTCACCCACCAGGATGCAGCCGATGCGATCGGCCGCTCGCGCGCAGCGGTCAGCAACCTCCTGCGGCTGCTCGAGCTCGGCGAAGAGGCCCGTGGCCTGCTCCGCTCCGGCGCGATCGAGATGGGACACGCGCGGGCCCTGCTGGGCATAGCCGACCCCCGCATGCAGGCGGAGGTCGCTGCACTCGTGGCCCGGAAGAGCCTCTCGGTGCGCGAAACGGAGGCCCTCGTGCGACGGGTGCTGGAAGGCGGCGGTTCCGACCGAGGGAAAAAGACCACCCGGGTCGATCCTGACATCCAGCGGCTGGAGCACGAGATCGGCGACAAGCTCGGCGCCAAGGTGGCCATCCAGCACAGCGCCAGGGGTCGCGGCAAGCTCGTCGTCGCCTATAACAGCCTCGATGAACTCGAGGGAATCCTCGGGCATATCCGCTGAATCCGCGTGGACCGCCGGTAATCTTCCCCTCGCATGGGCCACGGCCGCTTCGTTTTGGCTTGAATCTCGGCGACCAGATCACTAGAATCTTGCGGCTTTTGGCGCCCCCGGCGCCCATCCGGCCACCCACCGCCCGACGAGAGGCGAAATGGTGGCTTTTTTTGCGAGTACGGCGCCATGGTCGGCCTGCCTAGCAAGGCGATCCGGACTGTTCTTCGCTGGCAAATGCTGGCCACGGTCGTTCTCGCGGGGATGGCCGGGTGGCTGGCCGGGCCAGACGGGGCGGTCTCGGCAGTGCTCGGTGGCTCGGTGAGCATCGTTGCCGGGATGGGGTTTGCAGGCATGGCGTCGCTGAGCCGGGCCGACAGCGGCGCCACGCTGATGGCCGGTGCGCTGCGGGCGGAGGCGGTCAAGATCATCCTGATCGTGCTGCTGCTGTGGCTGGTGCTGACGACCTACGAGAAGGTCGTCGTGGTGGCGTTTTTCGCCACGTTTTTCGTCGCCACCGTGCTGTTTTCGGCGGCGGCGCTGGTTCGCGAAACGGAACGCGATACAGGCTCCGGAAACCGGGAAATCAGATTGAAGAGTGATGAGCGCTGAAGCCGAACAAGCACTGACGCCCACGTCCTACATCCAGCACCACCTGTCGTTCTACGCCGAACCGCTGAATGCCGGGGGCGGGTTCTGGACGCTGCACGTGGATACGCTGGTCACGGCCGTGCTCCTCGGTGTGGTTTCCCTCGGCCTGATCCGCTGGATCGTCTCCGGGGCCACCGCCGGGGTGCCGACCCGCCGCCAGGCGTTCATCGAGGTGCTGGTCGATTTCATCGACGAGCAGGTCGCCGGCATATTCCACGGCGATCGCAAGGCCTTCGTCGCTCCGACGGCTTTCACCGTGTTCATCTGGGTGCTGCTGATGAATGCCATGGACTTCCTGCCCGTGGACATCATCGCGCACTGGGTCATCGAGCCGCTCGGACTGCATGAATTCCGCCTGGTACCTACCGCAGACGTCAACACGACCTTCGCGCTCGCGCTCTCGGTGTGGGTGCTGATGATCTTCTTCTCCATCAAGGTCAAGGGTCTCGGTGGCTGGATCCACGAGTTGTTCTGCGCGCCGTTCGGCTCCAACCCGCTGGTGTGGATCCCGAATTTCCTCTTCAACCTCATCGAGTACGTGTCCAAGCCGTTGTCGCACTCGCTGCGGTTGTTCGGCAACATGTATGCCGGCGAGATCATCTTCCTCCTGCTCTGGCTGTGGGCCGCAACGGGTGTCGCCGGTACCGTGTTCGGGTCCGTGCTGGGGCTCGGCTGGGCGATTTTTCACATCCTGATCGTCACTCTGCAGGCCTACATTTTCATGATGCTCACGGTCGTCTACATCTCGATGGCGCACGAGAGCCACTGATCAACCCCGACTTACTGCACGCAGGCTTCCAAGCAAACTTCCCGCAAGAAAGGTAACGACGATGGACAAGATTCAATATCTCGCCATGATCCAGGCGTACACCGGGATCGGCATCGGCCTCATCATCGGCCTCGGTGCCGCCGGTGCCTGTATTGGTATCGGTATCATGGCCAGCCGGTTTCTCGAGGGCGCTGCCCGCCAGCCGGAGCTGGCCAACATGTTGCAGGTCAAGGTCTTCCTGCTGCTCGGCCTGATCGACGCCTCGTTCATCATCGGCGTGGGTCTCGCGATGCTGTTCGCTTTCGGTAATCCGCTGCTTTCCGTAGTCACGGCAGCCGGCTGAACGCGACGGTGGCCGTCGTGCGGGGCGCATGCTCCGCGGGCCGCCGTACCGGCAGGGAGCGATCATGAACATCAATTTCAGCCTTATTGCGCAGGCGCTGACTTTCGCAGCTTTCATCTGGTTCACGGTGAGCTTCGTCTGGCCGCCGCTGCTGCGCCTCATCGAGGAACGCCAGGCGAAGATCGCCGATGGGCTTGCCGCGGCGGATCGCGGGGCCCGCTCGCTTGAAGAGGCGCAGGTACGCATCCAGGGGATGGTCGAGGAAGCGCGTGACCAGGCGCGCCAGATCATC
>JAKLLP010000291.1:3319-3665 GCA_023150055.1 Gammaproteobacteria bacterium
GACCCGCGCTGGCGGCATCGTCGAGGAAGCGCGCACGGCCGCCGAGCAGGAACGCGATCGCATCATCCAGGCGGCCCGGGCCGACGTGGACCAGCAGATCAACAAGGCCCGTGATGAGCTGCGCGGCCAGGTCGCCGCGATCGCCATCGCCGGGGCCGAGAAGATTCTTGCCCGGGAGATCGACGCCCGCTCCCACCAGGAGCTGCTCACCCGCCTGGCCGGACAGATCTGAGGACGAGCAATGGCCGCTGAAGGCACAGTCGCGCGACCTTACGCCCAGGCGGCCTTCGAGCTGGCGCACGATGCCGGCCAGCTCGGCGAGTGGCTGCAGTTCCTGAACCTCGGC
>JAKLLP010000292.1 GCA_023150055.1 Gammaproteobacteria bacterium
GCCTGCGCCGAGTCGAACAGCCGGGCCTTCTGACCCATCGACTTGAGCAGGAGCGCGAGCGAGTCCCGCACGGCCTGGTCGTCGTCTATGACAAAAACCTGAGACTCCATGGTGTTACTACTGCTCCAGGGCTGTGGGCAGCGTGAAATAGAAGGTCGCGCCGCGGTCCCGGTTGTTACAGCAATCGAGTTTACCGCCATGGGCCGTAATGATCGAACGGCTGATGGCGAGGCCCATGCCCATCCCCATCTCCTTGGTCGTGAAAAAAGGCGTGAACAGCCGCGCCCGCACCTCGTCCGGGACCCCGCCACCGGCGTCGATGATGTCCACCCGCACGGTCTTGTCGCTGTCCCGGTAAGCATGCAGTTGCAGGGCCCGCTCCGGAACCGGGGTGCTGCTCATGGCATCGACCCCGTTGCGCAGCAGGTTGAGGACGACCTGCTGGACCTGGACCCGGTCCGCGTTGATGGGCGGGATATCGGGCTCTATATCGATCATGAGCCTGACGTCGTTCGCCTTGGCGTCGAGTTCGGCGAGCGGCCGCACCTCGTCGACCAACGGGTAAAGGTCGACGACCTTGCGTAACGATTCGCGGCTGCGGGTGAAGTCACGCATTCTCTGGATGACTTCGCCGGCGCGATGGGCCTGCGCGCCGATCTCCCGCAAGGCCGAATTGACGTCGGCCCGCGCACTCTCACCCTGGGTGAGCAGGCGCTGACAGGCCGCGGTGTAGGTGGCGATGGCGGAGAGCGGCTGGTTGAGCTCGTGCGCCATGGCCGCCGCCATCTCGCCCATGGTGGTCAGGCGGCTGGCGTGCATCAGTTGCTCGCGATGACGCAAGGCCTCCTCCTCGGCCTGCTTCTGGCTGGTGAGGTCGCGGATCAGCCCGACGAAGCGCAGTCCCTGTGGCGACCGCGCCTCGCCGACGGAAAGCGATGCCGGGAACAGCGAGCCATCGCTGCGCCGGGCGGTGACTTCGCGCCCCCGGCCGATGATCCGCCTCGCGCCGGTGCGCAGGTAGCGGTCGACGAAGTCCTGGTGAGCGGGGGCCTCGCCCGGCGCCATGAGCAGGTTCAGCGGCTTGTTTTCCACGTCGGGAAGGCTGTAGCCGAACATCTCTTCGGCCGCCTTGTTGAAGCGGATGATCCGACCCTCGTCATCGATGGCCACGATGGCGTCCACGGCCGCGTCGAGAAGCGCGTCGAATTCCGCCAGATCCGACAGGGTCGAGGCCAGCGGGTGGTAGTTGGCGGTACCCGCTTCGGGCTTCTTTTCAGGGATGTTCGGCACTGGTTCGGGAAGATACACCGTGCGCCCCCGCGACCGCCACCGGCCGGGCATGGGGAGCGCAGCGGGAGAATCGGGGGCAAGCGCCAATCACTGAATGAATGGACGGGGGAGCTATGGCGCCTGCCCCCGGAAGCGTCGGCCGGCGCTGCGTCACGCCGGCCGCCATGAGGGGCTGTTTCTGGAGCGGTCCTGGTCGCTAGGCCACCTCTTCCAGTTCCATGAAATCCTCGGCCTGGGGCCGATAGACGGCCGGACTTTCGAAATGCCGGGGCTTGACCACCAGCACGTCGCAGGGCAGCTCATCGACCAGCCGCTCCGCCGTGCTGCCCACGAAGACATGGGCAAGGCCCGAACGGGCCACTGCCCCGAGGACCGCCAGGTCACCGTTCAACTGGCGGATGGCGGCGGGAATACCCTCGGCCGGCGAGCCGCTGCGGAAATGCACGCGTTCTGGCGGCAGGGCATGCGCCGCTGCCAGCTCGTTCAGCTTCGCGGCGTGTTCGGCCTGCAGGTCGGCGGCGAGGTTCTCGATGTCGCCCGCGGCGCCCGGCAAAGCCGCGGCTGCCGCCGCGGTCACCAGCGCATAGGGGTCATGGCAATGCAGCGCGTGGGCCTCGCCATGGGTTCGCTCGGCGATGCCGCAGGTCAGCGCGAGGATGCGGTGATCGAGATCGGCCGGCTTGTCGTTCTCGTGCAGCGGATCGACACAGGCGACCAGCGTCGGTTTGCGCGGCCAGTCGGCCCCGCGCACCAGCCACAGCGGGGCAGGGCAATCGCGGATCAGGTGCCAGTCGGTGTTGGTCACGAATGCCCGGGAAATCGTCGAGTGGTAATGGGTATCTTTCATGACCAGCCGCGGCTCACAGCGCAGGGTTTCGCGGATAATTGCCTCATGCAGCGGTCGGTCCCAAACAGCCTTCCTGACGATCTTCGTGCCGGGGTACTTGCGGGCGAGGTCCCGCAGGTAGCCGAGCTGGTGAGCGAGCAGCGTGCGCCGCGTATCCCGCGCCTCGTCGCCGCCGAGCCAGGGCAGCGGCAGTGCGCCGTGGATGCAGACGAGTGCATGCACCGCCCAGCCCATCCGCCCGGCGAGCTGTGTCGCCCGATCGAGCGCAGGCTGCGTCTCGGCAGTCGGGTCGATTACGACCAGAACGTGATCTGCCTTGGCTATGGCTGGAATTCCCGTCGTTTTCCGCTGAGACCGCCCTGCGGCTCCGGATCTTGTACCGCCCCAGCCAGGGGCAGGGCATACGTTGAACCGCGTAGCCCGCTGCGGACACTACGGATTGCGGAATGCAGGACATGCAACGCCGCGCTCCGGGGTCGGCACTGCAGGGGATGGGTTGCCGGTGCCCGGTAGCGCTCCGGGCGGGGTAACGGTTGCCGCGCTCGCCGGCGTGGTGCTCGCCGCGGGCGGCGGGCGCCGCTTCGGGGGGCCGAAACAGCTCGCCAGCCTGGGCGGTGTCAGCCTGGTTCGAAGGGCCGCGGCGCTGGCTCTCGAACACTGCCCGCGGGGCGTGGTGGTGGTTACCGGCGCCGCGGCTGGGGAGGTCGCGGCCGAGGTCGCGGATGCCGGCGTGAGGACGGCGCACAACCCCGCGTGGTGCGAGGGTCTGGCCGGATCGCTGCGGGTCGGCATCGACGCCTTGCCGGCTGGCGACGTGGCCTGCCTGGTGTTGCTCGCCGACCAGGTGCTGGTCGACCGCGACGACCTGCGCCGGCTGATCGCGGCCTGGTCGGCGGCGCCTCATCTCGTTGCCGCGTCGGCCTATGCAGGGGCCGTCGGCGTGCCGGCGATTTTTCCGGCCGCGTATCGCGCGCGGTTGCGGCAGTTGAGCGGCGACGGTGGTGCCCGTGCGCTCATCGCGTCGCTGCCCGAGATTTCCCGTGTCGCGATGCCTCACGCCACCTGCGATATCGACACGCCGGCCGACCTCGCGGCGCTCGACGGGGGGCGTCGATGAGCGGCGTTGCGTCGCAGGAGGCGCGCTTGCCGTCCGCGCCGGCAGCGGTGTACCGTGACCCGCTGCCTCACGCAGCCGGACCCTTGATCTCCAGCACCATGCCCGCCGTCAGTGTTCAGTATTTCGCCATCCTGCGGGAGTGTGCCGGCCGCGACCGCGAGCAGCTGCAGACGAGTGCCGCCAGCGCGGGCGCGCTCTTCGAGGAACTCGCAGCGCGCTACCGCTTTCCGCGTCTGCCGCGGCTCAAGGTCGCCATCAACGACGAGTTTCGCGACTGGGATGCGCCTCTGGCGGACGGTGACCGCGTGGTGTTCATTCCCCCGGTTGCCGGCGGCTGAGCCGCCGGGCGTGACGGGGCGATTCACTCATGCCGCAATTCTCTTTTTCGCGCACGGTGCT
>JAKLLP010000293.1 GCA_023150055.1 Gammaproteobacteria bacterium
GCGACGGCAGCATTTACACGCCGCCCGCGACGGCTTCGATTCTCACCGGCATAACCCGCGACAGCGTCATGAGACTTGCCGTGTCGGCAGGACTGGCCGTGATCGAACGCCCGCTGCCGAGGGAACTCCTCTATCTCGCCGATGAAATCTTTCTCACCGGCACGGCAGCAGAGATCACGCCAGTGCGCTCGGTGGATCGCCTGGCCGTCGGCAGCGGCCAGCGCGGCCCCATCACCCGGGGTCTGCAGGAGGCCTTTTTTGGGCTGTTCAGCGGCAAGACTCGCGACGAGTGGGGATGGCTCGAGCCGATCGGAGCGACTGCGGGCTCGCGCCCGGCAGCCGCCGCCAGCTGAAGTCCGGCAGCGAGACCGCACGGCTCGTCAACACCAGCAGAAGGATGCTCTCCGATGAGCGCGAAGTCGCTTTTTGAAAAAGTGTGGGACGAGCACGTGGTCGTGGCGGAGACGCCCGACACGCCCGCCGTCCTCTACATCGATCTGCACCTCACCCACGAGGTAACGACGCCCGAGGCATTCAACGTACTGAAAAGTCGCGGCCTGAAGGTGCGTCGCCCCGACCTGACCCTGGCTACCCTCGATCACTCGACGCCGACTGTGCCGGTTCGGAGTCTCGCCGACCTCGATGTGGTCGCGGAGCCCTCGGCGGCTGCGCAGATCCGCGTCATGATCGAAAATTGCCGGGAGGCTGGCATCAAGCTGCTCGGCTTCGACTCCGATCAGCGCGGCATTGTCCACGTGATCGGCCCAGAGCTCGGCGCGACGCAACCGGGCAAGACAATCGTCTGCGGCGACAGTCACACCAGCACACACGGGGCCTTCGGCGCCCTTGCCTTCGGCATCGGCACCACCGAGGTGGGGCACGTGCTGGCCACGCAATGCCTGCTGCAGCGCAAACCGAAGACACTGGCCATCGATGTCGCGGGTCGTCTGCCCAAGGGAGTCACGGCGAAAGACATCATCCTGGCCATCATCGGCAGGATCGGCGTCGGTGGCGGAACCGGACATGTCGTCGAGTACCGCGGCGAGAGCATCGCTGCGCTCGACATGGAACAGCGCATGACCATCTGCAACATGAGCATCGAGGCCGGTGCCCGCGCCGGCATGATCGCGCCCGACGACGTCACGATCGAGTACCTCGCCGGGCGCCCGATGGCGCCCCAGGGCGCGGCCTGGGATGCCGCGGTAAAGCGCTGGCGTGGGTTGCCCTCCGATCCTGGAGCACGATTCGACAAGCAGGTGGAGTTGCGGGCCGATTCACTCGCTCCGATGATCACCTTCGGCACGAACCCGGGGATGGTGGTCGCCATCGATGCGCCCGTTCCCCAGAGTTCCGATGCCAGTTTCCGGAAGTCCCTCGCCTATATGGGCGTCGAGGCGGGAAAGCCGATGCTGGGCCGCCCGGTGGACGTTGTCTTCATCGGCAGCTGCACGAACTCCCGGCTGTCGGACCTGCGCGCCGCGGCGGCGATTTTCCGGGGACGCAAAGTGCCCTCGACCGTGAGGGCGCTCGTCGTCCCCGGTTCGCAGAGCGTGAAGCAACAGGCCGAGGCCGAGGGTTTGCACGAAATCTTCATCGCAGCCGGCGCGCAGTGGCGCGAAGCCGGCTGCTCCATGTGCCTTGGCATGAATGGTGACACGGTCGGTCGCGGCGAGTACTGCGTCAGCACCAGCAACCGCAATTTCGAGGGCCGGCAGGGCATCGGTGCGCGCACCGTCCTGGCCAGTCCGCTGACAGCGGCCGCCTCCGCGGTTGCCGGCAGAATCGCCGACCCACGTGACTGCATCAGCGGCTGAAAGGGACCAGGGCCATGGAAAAAATCACCCGTTTCAGTTCCTGCACGGTGGTCATCCCGACGACCGATATCGACACCGATCAGATCGTCCCCGCGCGTTTCCTGACGACCACGACCCGCAAGGGACTGGGCAAGGCGCTTTTTGCCGACTGGCGTTACGATAACGCGGGCAATCCACGGGCCGACTTCCCGTTGAACTCCCCGGGCGCGGCCGGCTGCCAGATCCTCGTTGCCGGGCACAACTTCGGCTGCGGCTCCTCGCGCGAGCATGCCCCGTGGGCGCTGCTCGATTACGGCATCCGGGCCGTCATCAGCACCGGCATCGCGGACATCTTTCGGAGTAACTCGCTGAAGAACGGCCTGGTGCCGGTCATCATCGACACCGACACGCATCGCGGGCTGCTGGGAACGCCTGGCGCCGAAATCGAAGTGGATATCGACGCCTGCCAGATCACGCTACCGGGCGGACGCCAGGTCGCCTTCCCGCTCGATGGGTTCTCCCGTTACTGCCTCATGAATGGCGTGGATCAGCTCGGTTATCTGCTGCAGCAGTCCGAGGCCATCAGCCGATTCGAAGAAAACCGGCCATGGAAGCCCTGATAGGCGTACTCCCGGGTGACGGCATCGGCGGGGAGGTCATCGCCGAAGCCGTAGGAGCGCTGGACGCAGTCGCGGCGCTGGGCGGTCACCGCTTCGAGTTCCGTCACGGACTGATCGGCGGGGCCGCGATCGATGCGACCGGTCGTGCCTTTCCGGAGGACACGCGCCAGCTCAGCCGCGAAGCCGATGCAGTACTCCTCGGCGCTGTCGGCGGCCCTAAGTGGAGCGATCCGGACGCCAGCGAGCGACCCGAACAGGGACTGCTCGACCTGCGCGCAGCCATGGGTGTCTATGCCAACGTGCGCCCGGTGCGGACCCACCCGGCGTTGTTCGACGCATCCCCGCTGAAAGCCGAGCGCCTCGAAGGGGTGGACCTCGTCGTGGTGCGCGAGCTGACCGGCGGAATCTACTTCGGGGAAAAACACCGCGCGGTGGATCGGGCCTCGGACCTCTGCAGCTACGAGCGAAGCGAAATAGAGCGACTGCTCCGCACGGGGGGGCGCATGGCGATGGAGCGTCGCCGGAAGATCACTTCGGTCGACAAGGCCAACGTGCTCGAGACCTCGCGCCTGTGGCGCCGCGTGGCCGACGGACTCCTGCCCGCCGAGTTTCCGGACGTCGTCCTCGAGCACCTGCTGGTGGATGCCGCCGCCATGCACCTGCTCTCGCGGCCGCGGGATTTCGACGTCATCGTGACCGAGAACATGTTCGGCGACATCCTGACGGACGAAGCCTCCATGCTCGTTGGATCCCTCGGTATGCTGCCGTCGGCCTCCCTGAACGACCGGGGCGGCGGCCTGTACGAGCCAATTCACGGTTCGGCGCCCGACATCGCCGGGCTCGGCGTCGCCAATCCCTGCGGCACGATACTCAGCGCGGCAATGCTGCTGCGTCACTCCCTGGGACTCGACGCCGAGGCGCGACGGGTGGAGACGGCGGTGTACCGCGTCCTCGAGAGCGGGGTGCGCACCCGCGATCTCGCCACACCCGGGACACCTGCGGCAACAACCCGACAAATGGGTGAAGCCATCCGCCACCAGATCGCCGCAGCGCGCTGAGCGCCGCGCAGCGCCCCGCTTCAGCCGAGTCCCCCAACGGCCTCCAGCGCCGCGCGGACGTCGCGCTCGAGATCCGCGGTCCCCTCGATACCGGCCGACAGGCGCACCAGGCCATCACCGATCCCCGCGGCCTTGCGGCCTGCGACACCCAGCGGAACATGGGTCATG
>JAKLLP010000294.1 GCA_023150055.1 Gammaproteobacteria bacterium
GCTCGCGCAGAAACACGGCCGGCTCGATCGAGCTCGCCTCACCGCCCAGGTGCAGCCGCGGCGCTATGGCGAGGGGGTTCTCCTGCGTCCACCTGCCATGGCGCTCGCGGATGTTCAGCCAGCGACAGAAGCGCGCGAGATCGACACGCAGGGCCGGCCGGCGCGAATGGATCTGCAGCCAGGACTCGTAGCGATACTGGAACTCGATCCTGCGCCCCTGCAGGCGCACGAGCCGGTTGCAGCGGGTGGCGTTGTGGATCGCGAACGGATGCATTGGCGCGCTTTCGCGGGCGAGATAGCGCCGCACGGTGCGCGGCTCGAGATGCTCGGGGATCCGCACGATCGCGAGATCCAGGTCGGGTTCCTCCTCGATGATGACGCGCCCGTCGGCGATCCACTGCTCGCTGGCTGCGAGGTGCTCGTCCTGGGACCGCCAATAGCGGCGGTACCGGCCAATGTCCCCCAGCATCGGCGGCAGGCGCGACAGCATGGCCCGATACAGCGCCGCGACCCGCCGCGCGGAGGGCCCGCTGAAAGTGCCACGCGGCAGCGGCGAGAGCCCGGGATCGGCATAGGCCTCGATCACGAAACACAGACGCGCCGCCGGTCGCGAGCGGAACACGCCGAAGTCGCCGGCCCGCGAGGCATCGATCAGCAGCTCGCGGTGCGACAGCGCTCGCTGCGGCTCGAGCACCGTGAACATGCTGAGGAGGCCATCCTCGTCGAAGTGGTTGTTGGTGACCGCGGCGGCGACCCGGCGCGGGTCGTGGCGCTCCACCCAGGCGAGGGCGGTCTCCGTCGATGTGTCCCGCTTGAACGGCGCCGGCGTCGCGTTTACCGGCCAGTGCGAGAGCGTCAGCCGGGTGGAGGGCAGCGGTGCGCCGTCGACGACGATGTTCGGCTGCGCGCCGACCTGCCGATACGGCACGTAGCGGACGGCCCTCGTGGCGGCTGCCATGGACACTGGAACCCGGCTCGATTCGACGAATCAGGCGCTGGCGGGCATTCAGACCGCGGGTCTTCGCAGCCGCACGATGCGGCAGCCGATCCAGGCGACGATCCACAGCGCGAAGACCATCAGCAGCAGGTACTGCGGCCCGGCGATGTACTCCCGTCCCGGCGCGACCTCCTCGGGACTCACGGCCCGCCAGAGGTACCAGCCCGCGCCCACGACCGCCGGGATCACGGACGGCCAGAGCGCGATGCCCGCGCCGGCGCCACCGGCCTTGCGCGCCCCTCGCAGGAGCAGCGCTGCGAACAGGCCGCCGAACAGCGTCACCACCAGGTTCAGCCCGAACACGGCGAGCAGCGTATCGGGGCGCGGCCCGAAGACGATCAACGCCGCGAGCGCAGCCGCCGCGGGAAGCCCCAGCATCGCCAGGAGATTGAATTTTCCGTAGCTCGTCATGGTCGCCTGCATCCGCCAGTGGTGCCCGATCCAGGGCAAGACAATAGCCGAATTTGCCGCCGGAGACAGCGTGTCCTCATCCGTGGCCTGCGCCGACGATGCTGAAACCCGCATCATCCGCCGGCCACATGCCCGCCCCGCAATACGCCTCGATGCTCGCCAGCCTGCCCGCCTTGAACTGCACCAGGAACTCCGCCGGATCGGCGAGCTGCGGGTGCGTGGCATACACCGCCAGCACCCGGTTGGCATCGGCCGATGCGAGTCGCTCGAGGTCCTCCGGGACCTGCAGCCGCGTGACGAACCCCACGCCGCTGTGACTGCGCATCAGCACCTGCACGCGCGCGCACTGCGCCTGGCAGGCGGGTGCGGAATCACCGAGCGCGGGCCCGAGCGATTGCAGCACGGCCCGCTCGAGCGGCGTCAGCGCGAGTTCAGACGGCGGATCGTTGCCGAGTTTCATGATGCGAACCATAGCCCAGCACGCTCACGCCGCACCAGCCCAGGAGGGGTCGTGTGTCAGTCCCCGCGTCGCCGGCCGGCCTGCGGTCGTCCGTAATACCAGGTGAGCGCGACCAGCGCGCCGAAAACCGAGTAAACGGCGGTGAACACCCATCCCGCAGCGTCGTAGAAGATCAGGCGGTGCAGCCAGTGCTGGATGAACGAGCCGGCGTAAGCGCCCTCTCCCGCGCGAACCCGCAGCGCGTTCTCCAGTGTCGTCAGCGGGCAGAGGACACCGAGCCAGGCCTGCAGGACGACCACACCGATCGCACCGAGATGCAACAGGCGGAATGTGCGGTTACGGACCCAGCGCCACCGGCGCCACAGGCCAATCAGCACCAGCAGTTGTCCGACCACGACAAAGGCCACGAAAGACGCGTGAACGAGCAGCACCAGGTCGGCGAGCACACCCCAGGGGGTCATGTCGCGCTGCCATCTCCGGGCCGCTCGCCTCCCGGCAGCCGGCAGAATCCCTGCGCCGGGACATCCAGCGCGGCATTGAACTTGCTGGACAGGTTCTGGAAGGCGATCAGCGCGGTCAGCTCGATGATCGCATCATCGTCGAACGACCGCTTGAGACGCTCCATGAGCTCCTCGCTCACGCGCTGGCCGCTGTCGGTCATCGCCTCGGCGTACTCGAGCGCGACCCGCTCGCGTTCGTCGTAAAGCGTGCTCGCGCGCCAGTCCTCCAGGGCTTCCACCTTGTCGGTCGAACCCGCGCGACGTGCAAGCGTCATGGAGTTGATGTCCACGCAGAACCGGCACCAGTTCAGTTGCGATATCCGCACCGTCACCAGCGAGCGCAGCACCGGCGGCAAGGGCGAGCTGCGCCGGTCCAGCGCACCGTAGAGGAGCGCGACCGCCGCAAACAGGCGCGGCACGCGCGCCCAGAGCAACCCCGGCAGGAGCACCTGTCCATAGCGGCGCTGCTGGCTGCGGAAAAACGGTCGCAGCCACAGGGGGTACTGCGAGCGCTGTCGGGGCTCGATCCTCACGTCTTTCCCGCGGCGCTGGTCCAGCGCCGTGCCCAGTAGGAATCGGAGCGGGTTGCAGCATTCTGGCGGATCTGCCCGGTATCCCAGAGCCGGGAGAATCGCAGGGACCGGCCGCAGTGCAGGTAGGCCTCCTCGATCTCGATCAGCAGCCCCTGCAGGGCCCGGGCCCGGTCGTCCGGGTCGAAAACCTGTGCGTGCAGCATCTCGAGTTCCGCACTGCCCGGCGGCAACACGGTCGCCCGCCCATTCACCCGCAGGGTCATACCGCAGCCGGGCACGAAGAAAACCAGCCCGGCGTGGGCGTTGGTCTCGAGGTTCTCGCAGGACTGGAACAGGCGATTGCCGGCCATATCGGGCAGCAGCAGGCGGCTCTCGTCCAGCACCTGCACGAAGCCCGGCTGCCCGCCCCGCGGCGAGGCATCGCACTCGCCGCGATCATTGGCCGTCGCCATGACGGCGAAGGGCGCGGCCTGTATGAACTCGATCATCATGGCGTTCAGTCGCGTCTGCAGCTTGTCGCGAATGAACTGGCTCGGTTCGCCGAACTGTCGCTGGGCCCGATTCATGTTGGCCTTTCCTGTCTTTACGTGCTCTCACCCGGCCGCCCGGCAGGGTGTCGAAGTGGCATTCCGCAGATACGTAGTCGGTCTGCGATCGGGGGACCGCCCGGAGGCGGGAGTCTCCGCCCAAAGCGAGTATCGGGGAGCGACGGCGGAGACCTCCCGCCGCAAGG
>JAKLLP010000295.1 GCA_023150055.1 Gammaproteobacteria bacterium
CTTCGGGAAGCTCAGCTTCGAGATCGACGGGACGACGAGCGAGGTCGACTTCGACGGCATGGCTCCGCAGGTGATGACCAGCGGCCCGATACAGCTGGGGACGTTCCCGCTTCACGCCGGGCAGCGCCGGGTGGCGCTGATGATCACCGGCAAGTATCCGCAGTCGTCCAACTACTACGTCGGCATCGACAAGCTGCGCCTCTACCCCGCGGGGCCTATCGACTGAACCGCGTCGCGCTCCGATGAGCGTACCTGCCAAGTCGCAATCACCCGGGACGGTCACTCCGGGCATCCCGGACCCGCCGCTGCCGTTCACCGGCGGGCGTATTCCGGCATCCGCAGCCGAGCGCCGGTCGGTCGAGCGGCGGGTGATGGCGCAGTTCTTCGTAGCCCCGGCCTTGTCATTCGCGGCACTCGGCGGCGGCTTCAACCTCGGCTGGCCACGGCTGGCTGCCAGCGGCGTCATCGGGCTCGGCCTGAGCGCCCTTGCCATAGGGATACTCGCGGTGCGGGAGCGGCGCCTGATGTTCATCCGCGGCGGCAGCATGACGCCGCGCGCGTATCGCTACTTCATCTATGAAGGCAGCGCCGCCATCCCCTACGGACTCGCGTTTGCGGTGGCCGGCTTCACGCTCGGTGCCTGCGGCCTGCTCTACCTCACCGGTACCGCTCCCGGCGCGATGCGCGACGCGGTGCTTGCCCGGCCGCATTTCGCGCTCGTGCCTGTCGGGACCGCGCTGTTTCTTTACGGCCTCGGTTTCGTGATCGGCTTCCGCCGTGCGGCAGGCTCGGCCGGCGACCGGATTGCCATCGCGTTCACTCACCTGCCGGCGCAGCTCGGTGGGCTGATACTCGTGGTGCTCGGTGCCGCGGCGCTCGCGCTCGGCCTGCTCGAGTGGCTGGCACCCGAGGTGTTCCGCGCCGGGTTCAGCGACTATTTCGGCAATCCATGGCCTTACGACGACGGCGCCGCCTCGCGCTGATGCATACGGAGAGGACCACCATGCACACAGCCAGGTTCGAGCTGCCCAAGCCGCAGCCGCCCTGCCGTAGCTCGGTCATCATCGAAGTGCGCGAACGCGGAAAAGGCCTGAACCAGTTCCCCGACGGTGCCGGCGCCGTCGATCAGGTTTCCGAGGCTTGTTCCAGCGCTCTCGCCGCCATCCGCGATCGCACCGTGACCAGCGTGCCCGCCGATGCGACCACGCCCATGCCGAGGATGCTCAGCCGATCCGGCACGTGGGAGAAAGCGATCCAGCCGAGCAGGCCGGCCCAGACCAGTTGCGCGTACTGCAAGGGCGCCAGCACCGAGGCCGGCGCATGCCGGTGCGCGGCGGTATACAGGAAGTGCCCCACGCCCGCCAGCGTGCCGATACTGAGAAACAGCAGCAGGATCCACGGCGTCGCGCGCTCGCCACCCCAGAACCACGGCAGCGACAGGCCATAGCCCACCGCGCCGACGAGCCCCGTATAGAAGAGCATCGGCAGCGTCTGCTCGGTATGGGCGAGCAGGCGGGAGAGCAGCTGATAGCTGGCCGTGAGCACCGCCGCGCAGAGCGCAAACACGATGCCCACCGCATCGAGGCCGGCCCCGGGATGCGCGATGAGCAGTACGCCGCCGAAACCGGCGATCGCCGCCACCCAACCGGTCAGCCCGACCCGCTCATCGAGCAACAGGCCCGCTGCCAGCACCACCAGCAGCGGCGACAGGAACACCACGGCGCTCGCCTCGGCGACCGGCATCCGTTGCAGGGCGAGCGCGAAGAACAGCGAGGCGAAGGCGAGGCACGCGGCGCGGACCAGCACCAGCCCCGTGCGCTGTGTCTGCACCAGCTTGCGGCCCTGCGAGGGCGCCAGCACGATCACCATCAGCAGGCAGTGCACCAGGTAACGGATGGCGACCACCACTGGCGCCTCGTACCGCGCCGCGAGGTACTTGGTGGCGGTGTCCATGCAGGCGAACAGAACGATCCCGGCCATGAAGAACAGGACCCCGCGCAGCGGGTGGTGGACGTCCGAGCCGGTCATGCGCAGCACTGTAGCGGAATCATCCGGGCGAAACCTCGCGTAGGATAGTGAACCGTGAAAGGCACGGCATGGCCACGAGCACCTGGCGCGGGCGCGGCTCGAGCGCATCGGCATGTTCTCGGCGGCCGCGATCGGTTTGCACAATCTGCCCGAAGGGGTCGCGAGCTTCGCGGGCGGGCTGGAGCCCTCGTCGAGCCGTCTCGCGCTGCCGTTGGCGATCGCGTTGCACAACATCCCCGAGGGCATCGCCATCGCGGCACCCATCTACCGGGCGACCGGCAGCCGGGCGCGCGCCTTCGCGATCACGCTCGCCGCCGCGCTCGCCGAGCCGCTCGGCGCGGCATTCGCCTGGCTTGCACTGCACGAGCCTGCAGCTGTTGAGCTGAAGGGGACCCGGCAGCCTATCGCCCGATCCCCGGCCCGTGGAGACTCTTCGTCCACGCGAGCCTGTCCACGGCCGACTTGAGTCGCGGCGTCGCGTGCGCGATGAAGGCCTGTGTCTTCGGCGCGAGCAACCGCGCCGATGGGTAGACCAGGTTGACGGGCTGAAGCGGCAGCCGGAACGCCTCCAGCACCGGCGTGAGCTTTTTCGCGCGTATCCGCTCGCCGACCATGTACGACAGCGCGAGGGTGATGCCGTGCCCGGCTTCGGCGGCCTCGATCGCGGTCGTGGCGTCATTGACCTCGAGGCGCGGCGCGAGCGCGATGCTCGCCTGCTTGGTGGCGCTGCGAAAGCGCCACTCCCGGTTCGGCATGAGGCCGGTGAAGGCGATGACCGAGTGCTGGCGCAGGTCCTTCGGTGACGCCGGGGTTCCGTGCGCCGCGAGGTAGCTGGGGCTCGCGACCAGGATTCGTCGTACCGCTCCCACCCGCCGCGCGACGAGACTCGAATCGGGCAGGTTGCCGATGCGGACGGCGACGTCGATGCCTTCCTCGATGAGGTTCACGACCCGGTCCACCAGCAGCACCGACGCCGTCACGCGCGGATACCCGGCGAGGAAACTCGTCACGACCGGCGCGAGGGCCATGCGCCCGAAGGTCACCGACGCCGTGAGACTCAGGTGGCCCCGTGGCTCCGCGGATTCTCCGACCGCACCCTCCACGGCCGCGTCCAGTTCCGCGACGAGGCGTCGCGAGCTGTCGAGAAATCGCTGTCCGACCTCCGTGATCGCGAGGCTGCGGGTCGTGCGCTGGAAGACCCGTGCACCCAGCCGCTCCTCCAGGGCGGAGACGGCGCGTGTCACGGCGGGTGGCGACAGGCGCAGTCGTGCCGCGGCCCGGGCGAAGCTCCCGGCCTCGGCGACAGCGACGAAGACCTCGATCTCGTGCAGGCGGTCCATCGATTATTCCGTTTGGTGCAACAAAGTCTTCCACGGAATGAGGATTCCCGCAACGACGACGATGCCTCACATTGATGGCCAGCGACGCGAGGCGTCGCCTCGACACCCAAGGAGAATCCACATGGCCCGTATCACTGTCATCGATCCGCAAACCGCCACTGGCGAGGCGCGCCAGCTGCTCGACGCCGTCCAGGGCGCGCTCGGGGTGGTCCCGAACTTCATCCGCGTGCTGGCCAATTCGCCCGCGGCACTCGGCGCCTT
>JAKLLP010000296.1 GCA_023150055.1 Gammaproteobacteria bacterium
ATCAGCGCGACGCGCAGGCGCTTCTGCTCCCACAGAAAATGCAGGAAGCCGGCTGCGCCATGAAGCTCGACCGGTTTCCGGGTGGTCGCCTGCGGCTCGGTGGAGGCGATGCGGTAACCGAGTTCCTTGAGGCGCTGCTCGATGCTCTGCTGCGTGGCTGCGCCGGTGATTTCCATGGTCTCGGTGGTGAAGCTCACCGCGACGGACCTGACGCCCGGCAGCTGGCGCATGCTGTTCTCGATCGTCATCGCGCAGCTGCCGCAGTCCATGCCGAGGATCTTCACGCGCAGCGGGTTGACGGGGGCTTCGGCGGCTGATGCCTGGCTCATCGGTCGTGTTCCATAAGCCGGTCCGGCGGACCGGGACTGTCGCATGATCCACCTTGAACCCGGCTTCAAGGTCAATGCCGTGCGGCCTCTTGACCTTGAACCCTGCTTTAGGGTTTATGGTGACGGTTCAGGGCCGGCAAAGCCGGCCAACGGAGTTCTGACATGCTGGGTGTTGACGACCGGCTGATCACGCCGTCGACGATGAAGTGGGTCAAGATCGGGCTTGTTGCGGGCCTGGCGTCGATTCCCGCGACCATCCTGCTCTATTACGTGCTGGGACTTGCCGTGGATGCCGCCTACGAAGGCAGCAACCTGCTGCGCCAGTGGTTCTGGGTACTCGCCGGGCTGGTGCTCCTCAAGGCGGCCCTGGCATGGACCTTCCGCACGGGGCAGTTCCGCGCCTCGGGTCAGGCGAAGATCAATGTGCGTGACCAGATCTATCAGCAGGTGGTGAAGCTCGGCCCCGGCATTCTCGGCAAGCGGCGCACCGGCGAGATCGCCAACACGGCCACCGAGGGCGTCGAGTACCTCGATTACTACTTCAGCGTCTATTTCGTGCAGGTATGGGTGGCTATCGCCATACCGATTTTTCTCTGCGCCGCGATTTTCTGGATCGACTGGGTGGTCGGCCTGTGGATGCTGGCGGGCGTGCCGCTGACACCTTTGTTCGTCGGCTCCTCGGCACGGGGATTTCGCCGCATCAGTGCGCAGAACGAGGAGGTGAAGAACCGCAACAGCGCGCAGTATCTCGACTCCATCCAGGGCATGACCACGCTGAAGATGTTCAACGCCGCGGAGCGTCGCGGCCGCGAAATGGAGCAGGGCAACGAAGTGCAGCGTCGTACCACGATGAAGCTGCTGCTCGTAGCGCAGAGCCAGTTCGTGTTCCTGGAGCTCGGTTTTGCCCTGTTCTCGACGGCGGTGGCGATGGGCGTGGCGCTGTATCGCTACAGCGGTGGCCACGTCACCCCGGGCGAGGCGGTGGCCGTGGTGCTGCTAAGTCTCGAGTTCAGCCGCACGCTGCTCCTGATCGGCGAGTTCTTCTTCGCCGGCGCGCTCGGCCGGGAGGTGGCCGCGAAGGTGATCGAGTTCCTGAACGAGAAGGCACCGATCACCAGCTCCGGGAACGCGCGTCCGGGCAAGAGCACCGGCAAGGCCGTTCGCATCGAGCTGCGCAACGTCTCGTTCACTTATCCCAACGCCGACAGGCCGGCCGTCGAGGACCTGTCGATGACCATCGAGCCGAACGAGACGGTCGCGCTGATCGGTCGCAGCGGCTCGGGCAAGACGACGGTCACGAACCTGCTGCTGCGCACGCTCGAGCCTCAGTCCGGGGAGATACTCTTCGATGGCGTGCCGGAGAAGGACCTCACCCTGGACTGGATCCGCGAGCAGATCGCCCTCGTGCCGCAGGATCCGTTTCTCTTTTACGGCACCATTGCCGATAACCTGCTTATAGCCAAGGCCGATGCCACCGAGGCCGAGCTGATCGCGGCTACACGCGCCGCCGAGCTCTACGACTTCATCCGCGCGACTCCGGATGGGTTCGCCACCAAGGTCGGCGACCAGGGGGTGGCGCTCTCCGGCGGGCAGGCGCAACGGCTGGCGATTGCACGGGCGCTGCTGAAGAACGCCCCGATCGTCATCCTCGATGAGCCGACTTCGCAGATCGATGTCGAGACCGAGGCGCTGCTCAACCGGGCGCTCGAACGCCTGACGCAGAACAAGACGGTACTGCTGATCGCGCACCGCCTGAGCACCATCGAGCAGGCCGACCGCATCATCGTCATGGAAGGCGGCAGGCTCGCCGAGAGCGGCACCCGCGAGGAGCTGCTCGCGCGGGGCGGGATCTACGCCAGCATGATCCGCACCAAGCGCGAGATGGAAGCCCGTCCGCCGCAGCCAGCCCCCGCTGCCGGCATGGCCTGAGGAAGAGCACGCACATGAGCACCATCGAAGCGGAAGCATTCAACCTGCCTGCGTCGCAGGCGAGCAATTACCAGATCATCCGCCGCCTGCTGCGCTACATGGCGCCGTTCAACGGCATCATGATCGCCTCGCTGGTCACGCGGGTGATCAAGATCGTCTGCCAGGCCGCGCTGCTGGGCATCGCCGCGGCGAGCGTCGGCCTGTACATACAGACGGCCGAACCCGGCGTCGTCAACTGGGACGTGATCTGGCAGCAGGTCCGCTGGATCGCCCTCGTCGGCACCCTGGTCGGCTTTGCCTCCTACATCGAGAACTATACCGGCCATTACGTGGCGTTCCGCATCCTCGCGGAGTTTCGCGACAAGTTCTATTACGCCATGCTGCCGCTGGCGCCCGCGCGCACCGCGAAGCTGCAGTCGGGCGATGCCGTGAGCCGGGTGATGACCGACTGCGAGCGTGTGGAGCCCTTCTATGCCCACACCATCGCGCCCGCCGTTGCCGGCATCACCGTGCCGATCATCATCCTCGCCTGGTGCTGGACCGTGCACCCGTCGCTGGTCTGGGTGCTGGCGCCTTTCTACGCGGCCTGCGTGTTCGTGCTGCCCTGGCTGGTGGCCAAGCTCGGTGGCGACGGGGTGCGCTACCGGGAGGAACTCGGGCTGGTGAACGCATTCGTCGCGGACAGTATCCAGGGCATTCGCGATACCGTCGCCTTCGGCTACGAAAAGCGGCGTGCCCGCGAACTCTGGGAGCGCGGCGCTTCCATCCAGTCGGGCCAGGACAAACTCTACGGTGCGGATGCGACCCAGCGGGCGCTCTCCGAGATATTCGCGACCGTGGGTATTCTCGCGGCCGGCTGGTGGGGGGTTGAGCTTGCTCTCGACGGGCAGATCAACGCGCTGGTCGACCTGCCGGCAGTGATCGCCGTCTCCATCGTCGGCTTCTACACCTCGCAGGGACCGGCCAACAATTACACCGATTTCCGCGTGTCGCTCATCGCGGCGCGGCGCCTGTTCGGCATGATGGACCAGCCGCCGGCGGTACGTGATATCGCCAGGGACAAGGGACCGGCAAGGGTCGAGCCTTCACTGCACTTCCGCAACGTCAGTTTCGAATACGACGCGGACGACGAGAGCTGGAGCCGCAAGAAGAAGGTGTTCGACGAGTTCACGCTCGACATCCCGGCCGGCCGCCATGTCGCGCTGGTAGGCCCGAGCGGCACCGGCAAGTCGACGATCGTCAACCTGCTGCTGCGCCAGTGGGATCCGCAGCGCGGCGACATCGCCATCGGGGGGCGCAGCCTGCAGGACTTCACGCTGGCGGAGCTGCAGAAGCAGTTTGCCGTAGTGTCACAGCGCAGCTAC
>JAKLLP010000297.1 GCA_023150055.1 Gammaproteobacteria bacterium
TGGCCGCGCTGTCCCGCCAGGCGAATTTCTCCGTCGGCTGCTACTGCGCCGATGAATCCCGCTGCCACCGGTCTCTGCTGCGCGAGCTGCTGCGCCAGCGAGGCGCAGAAATCATCTGAGACGGCGAATCGGGATGTGCTCGCGCGACGAGCGGGCTGGGGCGCGTAACCGGTACGATCAGGGTGAGCCGTTCCCCCAGCAAAAAGGCCGGCTACACGAGCCAGCCTTTATTCGACATGCGCGACGGTGCGCGGACCGCCCTATTCCTTGTCGGCTGCGGCGCCTGCCTGCTCCGGCTGATCGAGCAGCATGACGAGCGCCATGGGCGCCGAGTCGCCCCGCCGGTAGCCCATCTTCAGGATCCGCAGATAACCGCCGGGCCGAGCCTTGAACCGGGGCCCGAGCTCGTTGAAGAGCTTGGTCACGCTGTCGCGGTCACGCAACCGGTTGAAGGCCAGGCGTCGCCGGGCAACGGCGTCCTGTTTCGCCAGCGTGATCAGGGGCTCGATCACCCGGCGCAGTTCCTTCGCCTTCGGCAAAGTGGTGCGCACCGTCTCGTGACGAATGAGCGAGGCGGCCATGTTGCGGTACATCGCCGTGCGATGGCTGCTTTTCCGGCCGAGAGTGCGGCCCGCTTTGTGATGTCGCATCTACAATTCCTGCCGTCTGTAAAAGTGACGCGGCGCCTCAGGCTGCCTTGTCGTCGCGAACGAGACCCGACGGCGGCCAGCCTTCCACCCGCATGCCCAGCGAAAGCCCGTGGCTCTCCAGCACTTCCTTGATCTCGGTGAGAGACTTCTTACCGAGGTTCGGAGTGCGAAGCAGTTCGACTTCCGTGCGTTGCACCAGGTCCCCGATGTAGTTGATGTTCTCCGCCTTGAGGCAATTGGCGGACCGCACGGTGAGCTCGAGTTCGTCCACCGGCCGCAACAGGATCGGGTCGATCTGCGTCTCGGTGGTATCCGCTGCAGATTCGTCCTTTCCGTGCAACTCGACGAACACCTCGAGCTGGTCGGTGAGGATGTTGCCGGCGCGCCGTACCGCCTCCTCCGCGTCGATCGTGCCGTTCGTCTCGACGTCCAGGATGAGCTTGTCGAGATCGGTGCGCTGCTCCACGCGGGCCGCTTCGACGTTGTAGCTCACCCGGCGGATCGGGCTGAACGAGGCATCGAGCTGGAGGCGCCCGATCGGCCCACTGGTCTGGCCTTCGAAGTTGATCCGCTGCGTGGCCGGACGATAGCCGCGCCCACGCTCGATTGTCAGCATCATGCGCAGATCGCCGGCGCTGGTCAGGTTGGCAATGACCAGTTCAGGGTTGACGATCTCGACGTCGTGGTCCGTGGCGATGTCGCCGGCGCGGACCGGACCTGGACCCTTCTTGGCGAGCGACAGCTCAGCGCGGTCGCGCTGGTGCATGCGAATCGCGAGCAGCTTCAGATTGAGCAGTATCTCGACCACGTCTTCCTGGACACCTTCGATGGTGGTGTACTCGTGGAGGACATTCTCGATTTCGACCTCAGTCACCGCCGCCCCAGACATGCTGGAGAGAAGGATGCGCCGCAGGGCGTTGCCTAGGGTGTGACCAAAACCACGCTCGAACGGCTCGATAATGATTCGCGCGCGGGTCGCGCTTTCCGGCTGCACACGCACGCTGCGGGGCTTGAGGAATTCCTTGCTGATCTCGGGCATGGATTCTTGCTCCTCGCTTACTTGGAGTAGAGCTCGACAACGAGGTTTTCGTTGATGTCGGGCAGGATGTCTTCACGGGCAGGTATCTGTTTCAGGACACCCACCATCTTCTTGTCATCGACCTCGACCCACTCCGGCAAACCGACCTGGGTGGCAATCGACAGGGCACTCTGGATGCGGATCTGATTCTTCGACTTCTCGCGAATCTCCAGCGTGTCACCGGCGCTGACCTGATAGGACGGAATATCGACGATCTTGGCGTTGACGAGCACCGCACGATGCCGTACGAGCTGCCGAGCCTCGGCGCGGGTCGAGGCAAAACCCATGCGATATACGGTGTTGTCGAGCCGGCCCTCGAGAATCCTCAGCAGGTTCTCGCCGGTCGAACCCTTCATGCGCGAGGCCTTCTTGTAATAGTTGCGGAACTGGCGCTCCAGCACGCCGTACATGCGTCGCAGCTTCTGCTTCTCGCGAAGCTGCAGACCATAATCGGACAGGCGGCCCTTGCGCGCGCCCTGCGCTGCGCCGGGGGGCGACTCGAGCTTGCACTTCGACTCGAGCGGCTTGATGCCGCTCTTCAGGAAGAGATCCGTCCCTTCCCGGCGTGACAGCTTGCAACTCGGTCCCAGATATCTTGCCATGCTCAGTTACCCCTCAGACGCGCCGCTTCTTGGGCGGGCGGCAGCCGTTGTGTGGAATCGGCGTCACGTCTTCGATGTTGGTGATCTTGAAACCCACCGCATTCAGCGATCGAACGGCCGACTCACGCCCCGGGCCAGGCCCCTGCACGCGCACTTCCAGCGATCTCACCCCGTGCTCCTGGGCAGCGACACCGGCCTTTTCGGCGGCAACCTGGGCTGCGAACGGCGTGCTCTTGCGTGAGCCGCGGAAGCCGCAACCCCCGGCCGACGCCCACGACAGCACGTTCCCCTGCCGGTCCGATATCGTGATGATCGTGTTGTTGAAGGAGGCATGCACGTGGGCGATACCGTCCACGACATTCTTCCTCGCCTTCTTGCGCGTCTTCTGCCCCGACCCTTGTTGCTGTGTGCTCATTTTCTGACTTCTCCCGGCCTCAGGCTCACTTGCGAATCGCGCGCCGCGGGCCCTTGCGCGTCCGGGCATTCGTGCGGGTACGCTGCCCACGAACGGGCAGGCCTTTGCGATGACGCTGACCCCGGTGGGTGCCGAGATCCATCAGTCGCTTGATATTCATCGACACTTGCCGCCGCAGGTCGCCTTCCACCGGCACCTTGGCGACTACGGCACGTAGCCGCTCGATCTCCGGCTCCGTGAGATCCTTGACCTTGGTGTCGATGGCGACGCCCGCTGCCTCACAGAACAAGGCTGCGCGGCTGCGGCCGATGCCGTAAATGCTGGTCAGAGCTATCACGACATGCTTGTTCGCCGGAATATTGATGCCTGCTATACGCGCCATCTATCGATTCTCCAAATAACCGCGTTCCGGCTCAGCCCTGGCGCTGCTTGTGTCGCGGATCCGAGCAAATGACCCGCACACTGCCATTGCGGCGAACGATCTTGCAGTTCCTGCAGAGACGTTTTACTGAAGGCCGAACTTTCATAATTCCTACTCCGCTGATTCTTCAGCTTGATAGCCGCCAGACTTCGCTCAGCGAATCTGGCCAGCCCGCCCGTAGCCGCGCAGATTCGCTTTCTCGAGCAGACCCTTGTACTGGTGGGACATCATGTGGGCCTGAAGCTGCGCCATGAAATCCATGCTGCTGACCACGATGATCAGGAGCGAGGTTCCACCGAAATAGAACGGAACATTCCAATAAGTGATCATCAGCTGCGGGAGCAGACAAACGATCATGATGTAGATACCGCCCCAGAACGTCAGCCGTGTCAGCACCCGATCGATGTACTCGGCGGTCTGCTGGCCCGGACGGATACCGGGCAGAAAAGCG
>JAKLLP010000298.1 GCA_023150055.1 Gammaproteobacteria bacterium
GGCGGGCATTGGTGGCAAGGCTCTGCGGACCGTCCGGAGGCGGGGGTCGCCGAACAAAGCGAGTATTGATGGACGGGGCGGGAGCGACTTCGGAGACCTCCCGCCGCAAGGGCGGTCATGGGTGTCAAGGCACAACGGACCGCCCGGAGGCGGTCATTGGTGGCAAGGGACTGCGGACCGCCCGGAGGCGGGGGTCGCCGAACAAAGCGAGCATCGATGGACGGGGCGGGGGCGACTTCGGAGATGTCGGGTCTCAAGGGCGATCCATCGGTCCTGCGGCAGTTGCGAAACGCGGCACTAGCGCCAGGGGATCTCCCGCCAGCGGTTGTGCGCGTACACGCTGTTGAAGGCCCACAGGCCCATGTTCATCGACAGCGGAATGTGCAGCACCCAGCCCCAGCGGCGGCGGATCAGCACACCGTAACTGGCAATGCCCGACGCCACCGCGTAGAGGACCACCAGCGGGAACCACCCCTGGTAGTAACCCGCCATGGCGGCGACGAGGGTAGCGACCACCGCGATCACGGCGACGATGATGCCGCTGTAGCCGAGGAAAAACCCCCAGGTGTAAGGCAGCACATCCGGCGCGCTGAGTTCCAGCTCGGCATTGCGCTTGAGCGCGAGCAACAGGCTCGCCCCCGTGCACAGCACGAACAGCACGAACGGGACGACCACGCTGATGACGATCATTTCGGTCACGGTACTGGACGGCGGAGCGGTTCCTGCCGCCGCATCACTCTGCCCCCATCGCGCCGATCCGCGGATAGGCATTTATACATAGGCACCGCCATGACCATCCTTACGGCCGGCGCAGCACGTAGAGATCGCCCGCGATAGGCTGGTTCATGTGGACGCGGATCGGCCGGTCCTCGATCCGCTCCACGACCAGCCCCGCAGCGCCGGCCACCGCGTGGACATACGCCCGTGAGTGCGCATAGCGCCCCGACGGTCGCAGGACATAACCGGACTCGCCCTCGTGTCGCTCCTCGGAGAAGACGAACAGCCCGCCCGGCATGAGCAGCGCGGCGACCCGCGCCATGATCGGCTCGAGGTCGCCGATATAAACAAACACGTCGGTCGCCACGACGGCGTCGAAGCTCTCCTGCGAAACGGCCAGGAACTCGCCGATCTCCGCCTCGTGAAGTTCGTCGTAGATCCCCTTGTCGCGCGCGACATCGAGCATGCGCCGAGACAGGTCCACCCCCACCAGCCGGCAGGCAAGATCCTGCACGGCGGCACCGGACAGCCCGGTGCCACAGCCGAGATCGAGAATGCGCATCGATCCTGCCGTGGCCCCGGCGGCCTCCCGCAACGCCGCCCCCATGGCCTCGGGCACCCGGTACTCGAGTGTTTCCACGAGGTGCTGGTCGAAACGTCCAGCGTAGTTGTCGAACAGATCTTTCATGTAGGACGCCGGCGCCTGCCCCGGTGGCGCCTCTGCGCTCAGCGTGGCGACGAAGTAGCGCGCCAGCTCCGAGTCGGGATGTGCCTGCAGTGCGCGCTGGTACTGGGTCGCCGCTTCGTCCTGGCGACCGGCGACCTGCAGCGCAAAGCCATAATTGATGAGCCCGGTCAGGTTGGTCGGTTCGAGCGCCAGCAGCCGCTCGAAGCAGCGCAGCGCATCCTCGCGGCGGCCGAGATCGCCGTAGATGCTGCCGAGCCGCCCGTAAGCGCCGGCAATGCGCGGGTCGAGCCTCACGGCCGCCTCGAAACACGACTGCGCCTCGGCCTGGCGGCCGAGCGCCTGCAGGACACAGCCTGCACCGTACTGTATCGGCGCCTGCGCCGGATCGAGACGCAGGGCAGTGGCGTAGCTCGCCGCCGCGGCCTCGTTGTGGCCGAGCTGGTGCAGGGCATCCGCATGGGCAGCGTGCAAACGTGCATCATCCGGCACGACCGACAGCGCGCGGCCGAGTACCTCGATCGCCGCCTCCGGCCGGCCGTCTTTCTTCAGGCAGCTCGCGAGCGCCAGGCAGGCCGGCGCCGAGCCGGGCTCGCGCTTCAGCACTTCCTCGAAAGCGGCCACCGCCTCCGCGTGGCGGTGCAGGTTGGCCAGCGCCACCGCCAGGTTGAACCAGGCCTCGGTGTGATCGGGCGCGAGCGCCACCACCTGCCGGCAGCAGCCAGCCACGTCGTCCCAGTCCCCCATCTCGGCGCTCACCGCCGCGCGCAGATACCAAGTGCCGGGATCGTCCGGGGCGAGGCCGCAGGCCCGCTCGGCCAGCATGCGCGCCTCGGCGAGACGACCCGCGCTGATCAGCGCGCCGATGTCGGTGGCATCAGGATTCACGAATCACCCATGAGAGCCTGCTCGGCAAAGGCAGCGATCGTAGCACCGCGGCCGGGCGATGCAGGTATGCGACCGCAACATAAGCGAGACGCGCCATGCGGGCCTCAACACCGGAAATGCGGCAGCACTTCGCGGCCGAGCAGATCGAGCGCCTCGTCGAAGTCCGGCCCGAGCGGGTGGCCGAAGGCGACATGCGTGACACCGGCTGCCGCCATGGCCTCGATCTGCGGAATCACGTCCTCGGGGCGCCCGGTCACCGAGCAGCTGCGAATCGCGAGATCGGAAACACGGGCGGCGCCACGCTCGAAATCGCCGACCGCCGCTGCCGCCCGCACCTGGCGGATCTCCTCCTGCGGAATGCCGGCGACCTCGGTCATCGGGTGCAGGTACGGCAGGTAGACCGCCAGCACGCGTCGGGCCGCGGCACGGGCACTCTCGCGGTCCGCCGCGATCGAGCAGAGCGGTCCCGCGATGATCTCGATCTCCCCGGGGTCGCGCCCGGCACGCCGCGCGCCGATGGCGACGTTCTCGCGCAGAATCTTCACGTAGTCCGGGTTCCACAGGCCGTCGGACTTCACGCCACTCGCGATCTCGCCGGCCAGCTGGCACATCTTCGGGCCCCAGCTGCCGATGAAGATCGGGATTTCCCGGCGCAGCGGACGGAAGCGGAAGAACAGCTCCTCCGTCGCGGTGAAACATCGGCCGTTGAATGGCGTGCGCTCGCCCGCCAGCAGGCGGCGGATGAGCTCAATCGCCTCGCGTACCATGGTGATCGGCCGCTCCTGGCGCTCGATGCCGAGCAGTTCCCAGAACGCGCCGCGCGCGATGCCGCAGACGGCGCGGCCGCCGCTCAGCTCGTCGAGTTCGGCCAGGTTCCCGGCGTGGTAGGCCGGGTGCACGATCTGCGGGGTGATGATCCCCGGCCCGATCGCGATGCGCTCCGTGTGCTCGCCCATGAGCGTGAGGATCGGCCACGTCGGCTTGAACATCAGGTCGTCGTAAACGTGGACCTCGTCGAAACCGTAGCGCTCGATCTTCTGCGCTTTGGAGATGTAATCCCGAATGGGATAGCTGCCCTGCAGGGCCACGCTGAACTTCAAGGCCATCTGTTCCCCGCCCGCATCCGAACCGGTCCGCGGCATACCGTACACCAGGACCTGGCCCGGCGCGCCATCGGGCACCCGGTCTAACCCGCACTATTCATGAAGGATCGCGGATGATGCCGGTTTGTGGCGAGTGCAGCGCGTGGCCCTGGAGCCCGAATCATAGCCGTCGCTATGGTGAGGGCGAAGGGCGAGCGATGCGCCGCCACGGGCCGGCAGGGC
>JAKLLP010000299.1 GCA_023150055.1 Gammaproteobacteria bacterium
CGAGCCGCGCCAGACGCTCGCACAGGGCCGGTCCGACCCCGCGCAGGGCGGTGAGGCTGTCAGGGATCTCTGTCGGCACGCTCATCGCGACGCGGAGGCGGGCCCTGCGCTCGAGGTGCGCCCGCCTGCCGGGGCTGTCTCGCAGTGGTCGTCAGGCGCAAAGAATGGCGTCCGCTTCCACGGCGGCGCCACGCGGCAGCGACGCCACGCCAATGGCGGCGCGGGCCGGAAATGGCTGCGGGAAATACTCGGCCATGATCTCGTTCACCGCGTTGAAATTCGCGAGGTCGGTGAGAAAGACGTTGACCTTGACGGCGCTGCCGAGTCCGAGCCCGGCGGCCTCGGCGACGGCCGAGAGGTTGCGGAACACCTGGTGGATCTGCGCGCGGATGTCACCCTCGACGAGTGCGCCGGTCGCCGGATCGAGAGGGATCTGTCCGGATACGTACACGGTGCCGGCCGAGCGGATCGCCTGTGAATAAGTGCCGATGGCCGCGGGGGCCCCGGCGGTGGTGATTGCCTGTCTGGTCATCAAATAGTCTCCCGCTGCGTGGAACCTGTCTCAAAACTGCTGCGCGTTCGCGATCCGGACCCGGGCCGGTGTGCCCGCAGTCCTCACCTGCCGGCGCGTGTGCCGCGGCTCCTGCGCGCCGCCCTCACCCGGCTTACGCCCGCTCGTGCGACTTCGAGACAGGTTCTGGTCTCGCTCAGGCGCAGGTCCTCACCACTTTCTTGACCATCGGCATCGGCCGGATGCTCTTGATGACCTGCGCCAGGTGCTTACGATCGCGCACGAGAATGGAGAATACCAGCGCGGCCGTGTCTTCCAGGCGCTCGTCCACGGAAACCTGCTCGATGTTGGAGTTCGCGTCGCCGATCCGCGCCGCGACCTCGGCGAGCACGCCGGGCTTGTTCTCGACATCGACGCGGATCTCCACCGAGAAATCCCGGTCTATGCCCGGTTCCCAGTTGACCGGTATCCACTTGTGAGGCTGCTTGCGGAACTCGCCGAGGTTGCCGCAGACATTGCGATGAATGACCACGCCGCGCCCCGCGCTCAGGTACCCCATGACGGGGTCGCCGGGAATCGGATGGCAGCAGCGCGCGTAGCTCACCACCATGCCCTCGGTACCGGCGATCGTGATCGGCGAGGACCTGCCCGGTGCCGGCACGGTCTCCCCCGGTTCGCCGGCCTCCCCCGCCCCGGCCTGCAACACCCTGGCGACCACCGGGGCGAGGCGCTCGCCGAGCCCGATCTGCTCGAACAGTTCGTTGGTATTGTTCAGGCCGAGTTCGTCCAGCAAGGCCTGCATTTGCTCGCGGCTGATTCTGCGCAGCGACGAGCGGAAGTCCCGCAGCGACTGATCGAGCAGGCGGCGGCCGAGTTCACGCGCCTCGTTCTGCTGCAGGTTACGCAGGAACTGGCGGATCGCCGCGCGCGCCTTGGCCGTGACGACGAAGTTGACCCAGGCCGGATTGGGCCGCGCGCTCTTCGCCGTGATGATCTCGACCGTCTCGCCGCTGTTCAGCTGGGTGCGCAACGGCACGAGGCGGCGGTCGATCTTGGCCGCCACGCAACGGTTGCCGACATCGGTGTGCACCGCGTAGGCGAGGTCCACGCAGGTCGAGCCGCGCGGCAGCCGCAGGATGTCGCCCTTCGGCGTGAACACGTAGACCTTGTCGGGAAAGAGATCCACCTTCACGTGTTCCAGGAACTCCTCGGAATCCGCTGCGGCCTGGATCTCGCTGATGCTGGCGAGCCACTCCCTCGCCCGGGCCTGGGGCGGCAGCCCCCCGCGCTCGGTGTCGTTCTCCTTGTACTTCCAGTGCGAGGCGATGCCGTTTTCGGCAATACGATCCATCTGCTCGGTGCGGATCTGCACCTCGATGGGAATGCCGTTAGGTCCCGCCAGCACCGTGTGCAGCGACTGGTAGCCGTTCACGCGCGGAATGGCGATGTAGTCCTTGAACTTGCCGGGCATCGGCTTGTAGAGCTGATGCACGATGCCGAGCGCGCGATAGCAGTCGTCGACGCTGCTCATGATCAGCCGGAAGGCGAAGACATCGGCGATCTCCGAGAGCGAGCGGTTCTTGCGGATCATCTTGCGGTAAATGCTGTACAGGTGCTTCTTGCGTCCCATCAGCTTGCCGTCGATTCCCGCCTCGCCCAGCGCCTTCTCCAGGCGGTCCTCGATGCGCTTCAGGAACTGCCGCTGGTTGCCCTCCGCCCGGCGCACCGCCTTGTCGAGGACGCGGTAACGGAACGGGTAGCCGTGACGGAACCCGAGGTCCTCGAGCTCGGTCTTGATGCTGTTGATGCCGAGGCGATTGGCGATCGGCGCATAGACTTCGAGGGTCTCGCGCGCGATGCGGCGTCGTTTCTCGGGCGGCAACGCGTCGAGCGTCTGCATGTTGTGCAGTCGGTCGGCGAGTTTCACCAGGATGACGCGGATGTCGGCGACCATCGCCAGCATCATCTTGCGGAAGCTCTCGGCCTGCGCCTCGGCGCGGCTGGTGAAGGAGAGCTGGTCGAGCTTGCTGACGCCGTCGACGAGGCCTGCGATCTCGGCGCCGAACTGCTTCTGGATCTGGTCCTTGGCGGTCGGCGTGTCCTCGATGACGTCGTGGAGGAGTGCCGCAGCGATCGTCTGATAATCGAGCTTGAGCTGCGCGAGAATGCTGGCTACCGCGACCGGGTGGGTAATGTAGGCCTCGCCCGAGTGCCGCTTCTGCCCCTCGTGCGCGCTCGCGCTGAAGTCATAGGCCGCGGTGATGTGCTCCAGCTGCTCCTGCGGCAGGTAGTCCAGGCGCGCCAGCAACTGGCGCAGGCCGTGATTCCAGCGGCCGACCAGCGGCAGGCGATTGAGCAGCAAGACGCCGTAATCCATCCCCGGATTCTACTCCAGGGCTGTTGGCGCTCCTTCCGTACGGGAATGCTTCAACGCAGGGCGAGGATTGCCGCCACGTGACGACGGCGGACGATGCTCGCGGCTCAGATGAGGTCCGAGTCGTCGTTCATGTTGATGGGCGGGCCGGCCAGCATGTCGTCGGCCGGATCGGTGTTGAACAGATCCGCAGGCGTCGGGTCCGCCTCGGTGAGAATCTCCGGACCGACCAGGCCGGCAGCGACCTCGCGCAACGCGAGCACGGTCGGCTTGTCGTTCTCCCAGTCGAGGTGGGCGGGGGCACCGTTGGCAAGGCGGCGTGCGCGCTTGGCGGCAACGATCACGAGTTCGAATATGTTCTCGACGTTGCCGAGGCAGTCTTCAACGGTAATTCGGGCCATCGGGGAAATCCGGCGGGTTGAAAAGGCTGCACAGGCTAACCGGACGGGAGAGCCGGCGCAACGGGTGCGGCGCTGCAAGTCCGGGTGTGGCAGCCCCTTCGGCTTCTGCCGCACAGGCGCCAGGAGCAAATTGCCCGCGGGCAGGATCCCCACGGTCGCGCCCCGGTACCCGCTTTGTGCGGCGGTGCGCTCGCGGGGGGGTCAGCTGCCCGACAGGATTGCACCGACCCGGCGCTGGAGCGGTGGATTGCCGGTCGCGTGCGCGGCGCCACGCCCGTCGAGGATGGCCTGCAGCGCGGCGAGGGCGGCCGGGACATCGT
>JAKLLP010000029.1 GCA_023150055.1 Gammaproteobacteria bacterium
GGTCACCGAAAAAAAGGCGCCCGGGGGGAGGAACCCCGCGCGCCCACATTATGCCTGAGTGGGGGGACTCAGGCAGTTTCGGCGGCGCGCACGAGCTCTTCGCGGGAAGATCCCGCCGGCCGCAGGCCGAGGAGTTTCAGCACATAGGCGGCCAGCGCCAGCGCGCCGAGGGCAAACACGATATCTCCCGGGACGCGCATCCACACGAGGAACTCCATGACCGCCGAGTGCACGATCTCCGGTGAGCGCGCGTACCACAGGCCGTGGGTGATGCTCGCCGCGGCCTGGTAGATCCCGGCCGGGAGCAGCGAGAGGAACACCATCAGCGCCAGCCCGACGTTGAGCCCCCAGAAGGCGGGCTTCAGCAACCGCTCGTCGTGCACCGCGGCCGGGTAGAGGCCGCGCAGGCAGAACAGCGCAAGCCCGATGCCGAGCATCCCGTATACGCCGAACAGGGCGGCATGCCCGTGCGCCGGTGTGAGGTTCAGGCCCTGGACGAAGTACAGCGATGCCGGCGGGTTGATCGCAAAGCCGAGGAGGCCGGCACCGACGATATTCCAGAACCCCACTGCGACAAAGCACAGGATCGGCCAGCGATAGGCGGCCACCCAGGGCGCGGCGCGGGTCCGCTGGTAGGTGCGGTAGCCCTCGATTCCGACGAGCGCCAGCGGCACGACCTCGAGCGCGGAGAACACGGCGCCGAGCGCGATGACGGCGGTCGGTGTGCCGGTGAAATACAGGTGATGCAGGGTGCCGAGGATGCCGCCGAAGAGGAAGACGGTGGTCTCGAGCACGATCGCGCTGTTGGCAGTGGCCGTGCGCACCAACCCGAGACGGGCGAACAGCAGGGCGACCACTGCGGTGGCGAAGACCTCGAAGAAGCCCTCGACCCAGAGGTGCACGAGCCACCAGCGCCAGTACTCGACCATCGAGTAATGCGTCTCCTGGCCCCAGACGAGCGACGTGGAGTAGAAGCCGCCGATGCAGGTCGCCGACAGGAACACCATCGCGATCAGGCCGCGTGTTTCTCCCGGGCGGCGCAGGGCCGGCCACAGGGCGCGGCCGAGGAGCAGCAGCCAGAAGAGCAGCCCGATGAACAGCAGGATCTGCCAGACGCGGCCCATGCTGGTGAACTCCAGCCCCTGGTTGCCGATCCAGAAGGCGTAGTCGACGCCGCGCGCCTGCAGGGTGCCGAGCCAGCCGGTGGCGGTCGAACCGACCACGATCGCCACCAGCGCCCAGAACAGCAGATCGACACCGAGCTTCTGCAGCGGCGGTTCCCTGCCCGAGAGCAGGGGAGCGATGTAGAGGCCCGTCGCCAGCCAGGCCGTAGCGATCCAGAAGATGCCGAGCTGGGTATGCGCGGTGCGGCTCACCACGTAGGGCAGCACGTCGGCGAGCGGCAGGCCGAAGAAGGCCTGTCCCTCGACGGCATAGTGCGCGGTGATTGCGCCCATCGCGACCTGGCCGAGCAGCAGCCCGGCGACCACGAAGAAATACTTGCGCGTGGCGAGCATGGAGGGGGTCGGCTTCGCGTCTGCCAGCGGATTGCTGGCGGGCGCGGCCGGCGCGTCGGGCTCGTGGCGCAGACCGTGATACCAGAGCATCGCGGCGATGCCGGCGATCAGGAGCACGATGCTGACGATGGACCAGATCGCGCTGCCGGCCGTGAGTTCATTGCCCACCAGCGGCTCATGCGGCCAGTTGCTGGTGTAGGACAGGCCGCTCTCGCCCGGACGATCGGTCGTTGCCGCCCACGCGGACCAGAAGAAAAACGCGCTCAGTGCCGCCCGGTCTGCGGCATCGGGCACCGTGTTCATCGTCATCGCGTATTGCTCGCGGAGCAGGTCGAGATCGGCCTCGCTGCCGAACAACCCGGCGTAATGCGATGCCACCGCTCGAATCGCGGTCGCGCGATCAGCGGAAAGCTCGACGCGGTCGCTGGCAGCATCGTAGGTGTTGCGGCGCATCTCCTCACGCAGGCGCGCGTCGATGCCGCCGCGCTGCTCGAGCCCGAGTTCTTCGTACGCCGCGCCGAACAACCGCTGCGCCTTCAGCTCGCGCAGGGCGAGGGCTTCCCGGTGCAGCCAGTCGGCGGACCAGTCCGGTGCGACGTAGCTGCCGTGTCCCCAGACCGAGCCGAGTTGCTGGCCTCCGGCCGACAGCCACACCTTCTGGCCGTGCCGGATCTGGTCAGCGGTGAAGATCGCCTCCTCGTTATCGGCAAGGACCACCGCGGGTATGGGTGGCGCCGCCAGGTAAATCTCGCGCCCGATCCACCCGAGCGCGGCAAAGGAGGCGACGAAGACGATGGCGAGGGTCTGCCAGAGGCGGCGATTGTTGTTCATGACACCTTTCCCGGAAGCACTTATCAAAAGATGGATATGGAATGGCGCTTATAATACACAGCGCATCTTTCAAAGCAATATCCCGGATCGATGTTTAACGGTGGTGCTGCAGACCGGCAGAGACGCCTGCCGGCACGGACCTGCGCCCGGGGCCCGCACGGTGCGCGGGAGATCAGGCCTCGGAGGCCTCCAGCGCGAGAAAGAGCTGCGCGAACAGGAACGCGTTGGCGCCGCGCGCCTGGAACAGGAAGCCGTCTTCGGAAGGGGAGACGGATGGCTCGACATGCGCGTCGCAATGCGCTTCGCTCGCCGCAAGCTGTCGCAGGGCTTTTTCCACTTCCGGATCGCGGCTCGCAATGAGGATCGAGTAGCCGTCATCCTCGCGCCAGATGTGGATGTGCCGCCCGCGCAGTGTCGAGAACACTTTGCTGCGTTCCCCGATGGCCATGGCGCAGCCGAGGCGCTTGATCAGCCGTGACAGGGAAGAGGGCGCCTTGCGATGCGCGTCGTGGCCGCAGACCTGGTTGAGGAGATCCCGATAGAGCCTGCCGGTCGAGCCCCCGGTGGCGCGGCCGACGCGCTCGGTGAGGTCCTCGAGGAAGAATTCCAGTTCATGGCGGAGCACCAGCATCTCAGTGAGCCGGCGCTCGATGTCGAGGAACCGCTGCTCGGCGAGATCCACGACCTGGTTTTCGCTGCTCGAGCCGGTGCCGTGCAGGAGCAGCTTGATGTCGTTCAGCGAAAAGCCCAGGCGCTGCGCGCGGCGGATAAAGAGCAGCGTCTTCTCGGCGCTGGCGGGGTACAGGCGATAGCCGGAGGCGCTGCGGCCGGCGGGCGTGAGCAGGCCCTCCCGTTCGTAGAAACGCAACATGGAGGTGGTGACGTTGAGCCGGCGCGCGAGCGCGCCGATGGTGAGCGGTCTGATCGTCATGGCCGTGTCCTGGCGGTACCCGGTCTGTTCGGGGCCCCGCACCATGATCCGCTCGCTGGCGTTGACCTTCAAGTGAAGTGGAAGGTCAGGGTGGTGTCGCGGGTAAGCGGCGTAACGCGGCAAGGACGGTGGCATCGCGCCCGTAGACGTCGGGCCGGAAGTGCGTGCGCCCGTCCGCGGACGCCCAGGCCGTCAGGTAGACGATGAAGACCGGGACCTGCCGGCCGAGGTTGATGACCCGGGTGGCGCTGTCCTCGACCCGCCGCGCTGTCTCTTCCGCGCTCCAGCCGCGATCGATCTGCAGCAGGAATGCCGCCAGCGCCTGCGCGTCCTCGAGACGCACACAACCCGAGCTCAGCGTGCGCCGCCCGAGTCCGAACAGCCCGCGCGCCGGCGTGTCGTGCAGGTAGATGTCATACGGGTTGTCCCAGCCGATCTTGATGCGCCCGAGGCTGTTGCCCGGGCCGGGCGCCTGTCGCAGTCGATAGGGAAAGTAACCGGCACCGAGCTTGCCCCAGTCGACAGTCGACGGATCGACGGCCTGCTCGCGATCCCCGCTGCCGGCCAGCACCTCGAAACCCCGGCGGGCCAGGAAGCTGGGATCTTCCACCTGTCGCGGCAGCAGATCTTCCACGGCGATGATGCGCGGCACGGTCCAGGTCGGATTGAAGACCACCTGGCTCAGTGTTCCCGAGAGCGCGGGGGTGGGGCGATCGGGGTGGCCCACGATCACCCGCATCGATTGCACGACCCGATCGCCTTCGCGGATCTCGAGGGTGGAGCTGCCGACGTTGACCCATACGTAGCGCTCGCCGCGGTCACGCGGCAGCCAGCGCCAGCGCTCGAGCGTCACGCCCAGCTGGGTGATGCGCTCCGCGATGCTGATATTCGCCGCCGCTCGCGTCGCGGCGCCGAAGACGCCGTCCGGCTGCAGGCCGTGGCGGGCCTGGAATCCGCGTAGCGCCTCGTCGAGCGCGCCATCGAAGAACCAGGGATCCGCGCCCATCTCCCCGGTGTAGTCGTCGCTCGCCCGCAATCGGCGGCGCAACGCCGCCACGGCCGGGTCACGAACCCCTGCGCGCAAGGTCGCGCTCTCCGGCACACTCGGCCAGCCACCGGCCGCGGCGATCTCCAGGTGCGCGCGCAGTGCCGCGAGCAGGCGTGCTTCCTCGGGCAGCGCCGGCCCTCCGGCATCAGCAGGCGAGTAGGGGATGTGCCAGTGCGGGTCGGCACGGGCTGGCTCGAGCAGTGCCTGCGGGGTTGCGAGCAGCGCGTTCAGCCAGCCGCTATTGCTGGAGGTGCTGGAGGTGCTGGAGGTGCTGGAACTGCCGGGGCCGTCGGCATCTCCGGCTGAGACGCTGGCCGCGACGGCCAGTGCCAGGTGAGCGAGCAGCGTGACGAGGACCGGGCGCAGACCTGCCGGCCGCGTCAAGCCGCGGGGTCCGGACGAACGATGCGCCGGGCGCGGGTGGCGACGACCGTCAACGCGGTCACCAGCAGCCAGGCGGCACCAGGCAGCGGAATTGCGGACAACTCGACGCTGGTGCCGGTGAAATCCGGATAGAAGCGTTGATAGGTCGGGTAGTAGCTCGCGAAGCTGCCGCTGAAATCGTCGCCGTCGGCGATGCCGATGCTCGCCGTGCTGCCGGCGGTGCCGATGGCGGTGAACGTCATCGTGGCGACGGTGCCCGTGTCGGGCGCGTTGTCGAAACCGAAGCTCAGGGTCTGGCGGCCACCGGAGGAGCCGACGCTGAGCGGCTCGAAGAACGATATGCCGGTTTGAAGTGCGAGGCTGCCGCTGTCGTAGCTGAGCAGCGTGGGGTCGAAATCGATGATGACCAAGCCGCCGTGCAGATCCCCCGGGACCTCCGTGGCGCTGATCAGCAGGCTCAGGGTGAACCCCTGCGTCTGCTGGACCTGTGCCGGGTAGGGCTGCAGCGAAATGCTCGCGCCGAGTGCCGGCAGGGCCGCGGTGAGCGCGATGGCGCCGAGCAGGCACTTAATAAAGCGTTTCAGCATGTTCTCGTCCTTGTCCTCGTCCTGGGCGCCGCCTCGGTCCGCATGCACCTCAGCGCGAGATGGTCTCGACGCTGCCCGTGCCATTCGTTGCCGCCTGCCGCAGCAGGCCGACGTCCTTGATGCGACCGTGGTCGGCGAGGCTGACATCGATCAGGTGCACGATGGCCTGCCGCCCGGGCTCACCCACCAGGGCGCCCTGCACCACGCTGTCCGCCTGCACATTGCTGCTGAACTGGCCGGCCGTCGAGATCAGGTTTACGCCGTTGACGGGGCCGCCGGCATCGAACGACCACCCCGGGTTGGTCCAGGCGCCCGTCCAGTTCGGCTGACTGCCGAAGTTCACCGTCATCGACCCGCTGGTGGCATTGTCCACCGACATGGGGCCGCTGAATGCCACGCTGATGCCCTGGCCATTGAGCAGGCCCAGGGCGGATTCGCTCGTGCCGACGCCCCAGGCGAAATAGCCGGACCTGTTGAGGGCGCTGTTGCCGCGGTTGCCGTCGGTCCAGATGTCGGCGGCGAGCTGCACCGAGCCGTCCTCGCGCACGACGCGCGCAATCAGCCGCGACTCGTCATCGCCGTCACGACCACGCGCGCGCATGTTCTCGAAGCCGTCATTGCGGGGCGTGACCGTCGTGTCCATCGTCACCGACTGGATTTCATCCGCACCGCCCGGGTCTACCGTGAAGCTGCTGCCGTCCGCGGCGAGGTCGAAGCTGCGAAACTCGGTGTCCTCGGCCGCGCCCGTGCTCGTCAGCCCGTCGACCAGGGTGGCGAAACCACAGGGCGCCCCGGCCACGCAGACATCGACGACAGGCGGCGACGGCGGGTCGGGTTTTTCGAGAGGCTCGAGCTCGGCGACGCAGATGTCGTCGATATCGCTGCCGCTCACGCAGTCACCCCTGACCGGAGGAAACTCGAGGCCCGGCTGTGGCGGTGCCGCCGCCGGCGCGAGGCTCGACCACGGCCCCCAGCACAGCACGGAAGTGGCGGCTGCGGGCCCGGTGCACGGGTCGGTCAACGCCGCCACCGCGGCTTCGGCCGGCGGCACGGGCGCGGCCGACATCTGTTGCTTGCAGGCATCCACCAGGTGCCGTGGCACGGAATCGGGGTCCTGCGCCCAGCGCTCGAGGATGCTGGCGCAGTCGTCATCCTGCAGGGCGAGGTCGGCGGCCTGGCCGGCGAGCGACCACAGCAAGAGCAGCGACAGCAGTGCGAACCTGAGGGCGTGCATGGTGTTTTCTTCTTGTCTTTAACTCGCGCTTTCCGGACCGCAGGTCCGTCGGCGCTTTCGTTGTTATATCCCGATGATGTTTGTACTGGAAATGGCTGACGAGTTCACGTCGCGTAGTCGCAAGCTGTGAATTCTATCGATGAATATGTCAAACAGCGACCGCCGTCCTGTCGGCGCGGCCTGCGCTGCGTTGCGAGTGCGGTTCGGACCGGTCAGAAGGCGCGAGCGAGGCCGAGATTCACGACATGGCGGTCGTACTCGTAGATGGCCACGTCGGAATCGTTGTCCGTGAAGGTCCAGTCGCCCTGCAGCGCCCATCGGGCGAGCGGCCCCTCGCGTAACAGGTGCTGGAACCCGACCGTGTAGCGCAGCTCGTCGTCGTCGCGCCCGATATCGAAGAGCGGCTCCCTGCCGTCGAAGTCGAATTTCCGGTAGCCGACCCGCGCATACAGCAAGCCGTCGGTCCAGGCCTCGTAAATCGCGCCGACGAAGATGTCCGGTCCCTGGTAGCCGAAGCGATCCGCATCGGCCTCGAAATTGCTGTAACCGACTCCTGCCTGGAGCGCCAGCCTGCGGTCCTGGAAGTAGCGCGTGCCCGTCAGGCGCAGGATCTCTTCCCAGCCATCGCGATCGCTGTCCTGGTTGTCCCAGTAGTGGCGATTGACCAGCGCCCCCTCCACGGTGAGCTCCGTGTCCCGGTTGATTTCCCAGGTGGCGCCGGGGTTGATGGAGGTGAAAAATGCCAGGCTGCCGTTGTCGAGCCAGATCTGATCGCCCTGCAGCGCAATCCACGCCCGCCAGCGCTGCGGCACAATCCACGCCGGGCCCGTGCGCAGGGTGACGACACCGAAGTTGAAATCGTCTTCGTCGAAGTAGCTGCGATAGTAGCCGCTGAGATCGGTCTGCCAGATGGCACGGCCGGTCTGCTCACCGGACTCGAAACGCCAGCCCGGGTTGTACACATGCGAGATCGCCGGGTTGACGACCCAGGCGAAGTCACTCTGCTCGCGGGACTCCGGGGTGACGATGAAGGGCAATCCGCCGATGTCGATGAGATCGCGGCTGGGCCCGACGTTCACGTTGGAGTCGTACATCAAACCCGCGTAGATCGAGGGCGTCCACTGGTGGCGCCGGGAGTCACGGCGCTCGTCGGCGTCGATCTGCGCGAGGAAGGCGAGCACCGTCGTGCGCACGGCTGGCGGGGTTTCCGGGTCGTCGAGGACGATTTGTGCCTGGGCGCGGGCCTGCGCGTAATCCTGCGCAAAGTAGTGCACGCGCGCGAGCTCTAGGCGTGCCCGGTGCAGGCTGGGGTTGGTGTCGAGCAGGGCCAGGAGTTCTTCGCGAGCGGTCCGCAGCCGTCCCTCCTCGATGGCCTGCATGGCCGCGTCGAAACGCGACTGGATTTCGTCGGTTGCAAGGGCGGTGCCCGAGATGAGCCAGGCGATCACAGCCAGAACACCTGCATGCCGACCCGACCGATGCCTGCAAGTCATGACATATTGTTAAATGGCGAAAGACTGCGGGATACTACGGACTGCTCGCCGCCGGCTCAACCGATGATGTCTCAGTTTCACAGGGCGGTCGCCCAGGTCCTGCTCCTCGCAGCGCTGGTACCCGCCCTGGCCGAGGCCTTTCCCGCCGATCTGTTCGGCTATCGACAAGCCGCCCAGTCGGACCTGGTGGAGTTCCCGCAGTGGTTGCGGGTTCTCGAGCGCCAGCTGCGCGATGACCTGCGCGACGGCGATTGCACCGAGCGACGCCTCAACCGCTGCCACATGCAGCGCTGGACCGCATTCCTCGAGCGCATTCGCCCCCTGCCGGCCGCCGAGCAGTTGCGGGAGGTCAACCGCTACGCCAACGAGAAGGAATACATACTCGACCTCGACAACTACGGCATCGAGGACTACTGGGCCATCCCGCGGGAGTTTTTCCCCAACGGCGGGGATTGCGAGGACTTCGCGATCACCAAGTATTTCTCGCTGCGCTGGCTCGGCTATCCGCCGGAGGACATGCGTATCGTCGTGGTCCAGGACACGAACCTCGGTGTTCCCCACGCGGTCCTTGCGGTGGGCCGTGGAACCGACATCCTGGTGCTTGACAACCAGGTGCGCAACGTCATCGGGCATCGGCAGGTGGTGCATTACGCACCGGTGTACTCGATCAACGAGCGGAACTGGTGGATCCATACCCCACTCGGCCGCGGGACCCGCTCATGAGTTCCGCAGTGAGGGCGTCGATTGCGGCCGGCATCGTCGCACTGCTCGGGTTCGTCGGGCTCGGAGCGCTTCTGATCAATGCCTACATCGAGCAGGAGCGGCAGCGGGACCTGCTGGAGTGGGAGTCCCGGCTCGGGCTGGTCGCCGATGCCAAGAGCGATGCCATTCACCGGTTGCTCTCCGCCGACCAGCGCGATCTGCAGGAGCTCGCGGGAAACGCCTCGTTGCGCTTCTATCTGTGGCAGCTCGGGCAGGGAGCCGCAGCGGCAGGCGACGCGGGCGCGGCGGAGTCCGGCGCCGGCGGCTACCTGCGTAACCTCCTGATTGCGGCCGCTGAGCGCTATGGCTACGGCTCGGCTTCAGGCTCACGGTTGCCGGCCAGCGTGGCGCAGCCGCGCTCCGAGGGTCTCGTCATCTTCGATAGCGGGTTGCGGCCCGTCATCGCCACGCCCGGGCTGGTCGATGTGGCCGCGACGTTCGCCAGCGTGGCGCGCGAGGCCCTCGCTGGTCCGGGTCGACGCGGCGCGATCCTGATGCGCGATGCCCAGGACAGCGTCGTGGTGGTGACCGCCGTGGCGGTGAACGCGGTGCCCGGGACGCGGGATGGGCCCGAGAAGGGCCCGTTGGGGGTGCTGCTCGGCATCCGCAGCGCCGAGCGGGAACTCTTCCCGCTGCTGGTGCGTGGCCCGAGCTTCGCCGAGGAGAACGAATCCATACTCCTGGCGCTACAGGGCGATACGGTAGCGCTGCTGTCCCCGACGCAGGACGGCTCGCCGGGGCTGCGGCGCACCTTGCCGGCCGAGCGCACCGATATTGCGGAAGTCGCGGCCATGAATGAGCCGCGGCGATTCTTTGCGCTTGATAACTACCGGGGGCGGCCGGTATTGCAGGTGAGCAGGCAGATCCGCGGGCAGGACGGCTGGCTGCTCGTGCAGCAGGTAAACACCGCGGCTGCGCTGAGTCTCGCCAACGAGCGGCGCCGGTTCCTGCTGCTTGCGCTGTCACTGCTCCTGTTCTCGATCGTCACGGTTACCGTGGCGGCGTGGCGTCACGGCAGCAGCGTTCGGGCGCGTCACCAGGCCGAGGAACTCGCCGACAAGGCCCGGCGACTGCAAAAGCAGACCGACCTGTTGCATACCACCACCGACAATCTCGACGTGCTCACGCTCCTGGTGAGCCGCGACGAGCGGGTGCTGTTCGTCAACCGGGCCGCGGCCACGGCCGCCGGTTGTGCGATCAGCGATGTCCTTGGCAGCACACTCGCGAGCTTCCTGCCGGCGGAACTCTTACGTGATCTCAAGGTCGGCATCGGCGCTGCCAGGGAGCAGGGCCAGGCGACGCATCGATTGCTGCAGTGGGAAGCTGGCGATGCGCCGCGGGCCTATAACGCGAGCTTCATACCCGTCGATCGCATCGGTAACGAGCTTGCGCCTGTGCTGGTGGTGCTCAGCGATGTCACGGAGCTGGAACAGGTCCACAAGCGCAACACCGACCTTCTGCGCGGCCTGGTCCTGACGCTGGTGAGCGCGGTCGACCGGCACGATCCGTTCTCGGCGCATCACGCCCGACGGATGACCGAGGTGGTGGACGCGCTGGCGCGGGAGCTGGGCTTCAGCGATCGCGAGCGGGGCATACTCGATCTCGCTGCAAGCCTCGCCAACATCGGCAAGATCATGATCCCGGTCGAGATCCTCACCAAGCAGGATCCCCTGAGTGCGGCCGAGCAGGAGCTGCTGCGCCGACACGTCGATTACGGGCTCGAGCTGCTGCGCGGACTGCAGTTCGATGGGCCGGTCATGGAGATCATCGCGCAGAAACAGGAGCGGCTGGACGGTCGCGGTTATCCGCAGGGCCTCAGCGGCGAGCGCATCACGCTGGCCGGGCAGGTGCTTGCCGTTGCCAATGCATTCGTGGCACTGGTGAGCAACCGGGCTTATCGGCAGGGGCTGTCGGTCAGGGACGCCCTCGACGAGCTGATGCGCGGCGCCGGTTCCGAGTTCGACCGGCGGGTCGTCGCTGCGCTGTTCCACGTGGCCGAGAACCGCCACGACTGGTCGCAGTGGACTGGCTGAAGCGACCCTGACCGGCTCAGGCTACCTTGCCGAGCGTGCTGTGCCGGCGTGAGTAGCCGAAATAGATGATCAGGCCGACGACCAGCCACACGGCAAATCGCACCCAGGTGGCGAACGGCAGGAAGGCCATCAGCCCGAGGCAACTGACGATGCCGAGCACGGGGATCACGTTGCCCCCGGGTGCCCGGTACGGTCGGTGAAGCGTCGGGTAGTGGCGGCGCAGGATGATGACGCCGCCGCACACGAACACGAATGCGAACAGCGTGCCGATGTTCACGATCTCCGCGATGATGGTGAGCGGCATGAAGCCGGCCGAAAGCGCCATGGCGGCGCCGCAGATCAGTATCGATTTCTGCGGCGTGCGCCGCACCGGATGCAGGTCTGAAAAGGCCGGCGAGATCAGCCCGTCGCGTGCCATGGCGAGAAAGATCCTGGTCTGCCCGTAGAACTGCACCAGCATGACCGAGGTCAGCCCCGCTATGGCGCCGGCAGCGACCAGCGCTCCGCCCCAGCGCACGCCGGCGTTGAGGAGAGCCTCGGCGACCGGGGAGGAGACGTTGAGTGTCTGGTAGGGCGCGATCGCGGTCAGCAGGCCTGACACCAGGATGTAGATGATCGTGCAGGCGGCGAGCGAGCTCAGGATGGCGATGGGCATGTCCCGGCCCGGATTGCGCGCCTCCTCGCCAGCCGTGGAGATGGCATCGAAGCCGATGTAGGCGAAGAAGATCAGGCTCGCGCCGCTGAACACGCCGCTCCAGCCGAAGGGCGTGAAGGGCTTCCAGTTGTCCGGTTCGACATGCGGAATGGCGGCGACGATGAAGACCAGGATGGCGCCGATCTTTATGAAGGCGATGGCGTTGTTGACGCGCGCGCTTTCCTTGACGCCCGCGAGGAGCAGTCCGCCCAGCACGACGATGACCAGCACGGCCGGCAGGTTGACGATGCCACCCTCCACCGGGGCGTGCATCAGCGCGTCCGGCAGCCCGAGGCCCGCTGCCGTGAGCACGTTGCCGACATAGCCGGACCAGGCCACGGCCACGGCCGCGACCGAGGCCCCGTACTCGAGTATCAGGTTCCAGCCGACCAGCCAGGCGAGCAGTTCACCGAAGCTCGTGTAGGCATAGCTGTAGGCGCTGCCGGCGCCGCCAAGCATGCTCGCCAGTTCGGCGTAGGCGAGCGCCGTGAAGCCGCAGGCGAATCCGGCAACGACGTAGGAGAGGACGATCGCCGGGCCGGCGCGGGTGGCGGCGGCGATGCCGGTCAGCACGAAAATTCCCGCGCCGATGATCGAGCCTATGCCGAGCAGGGTGAGGTCGGTCGCGGTGAGACTGCGGTGCAGCCCGGTGTCACGGTGCGGGTCCGCTTCGACCGGCCGGCGGCGGAAAATCGAGTTCATCAGCTACCCCTGCGGAGCCCCAGATCTCCGCGCCGCTGCAGTTTGCCGTGAGGCACGCCGCGGACTCAAGGAAAACCCGGCCGATTGCGCTGATCGCGGGGCTTCTCTCAGAGGTTCGCTGTCGGGGGGTGATGACGGGCGACCCCGCGGGGAGTCGCCGGCGCCGTCGTCAGAGATGT